>DASRSQ010000929.1:0-5954 GCA_035656475.1 Gemmataceae bacterium
ACCGTGGCTGGCTTATCTCAGGACAACGCAATGTGTGGGCTGCTCGGCTTGATCGCGGATTTCAGGAGCGAGCCGACGATCATCGCCACGCCCGCGCCGATGAATGCGGCGATGCCGAAATTGTAAGCACCGATCTTCTGCGCCAGCTTCTCGGTAGCGCTGAGCTGTTCCAGCACCAGATAAGCCAGCGGAAAGGCGGCTCCTACGGCAATCGCCGCGGCGGCACCCCAATCGTTGGCGCGCCGCCAATAACAGCATGCGATCAGCAGCGTCGACATGCTGGACATATAAATCGTACCGGTTACGGCCAAGTAGGCCCAAATGCCGGCGTCGCCGATCTCGTACCACAGGCCGAAGAAGAGCAAGAAGACACCGATGAGCCCGATGATAATACGATTCATGAGCAGGCCGAATCGCTCGGACCAGCCCCCTTTGCGCAAGGGGGCGAGGAGATCGTTATAGATCACGCTCCCCCAAGTGAGCATGTAAGCCGAATCGGTCGACATGTCGGCGGCCAGCATCGCCGCCACGACGAGGCCCATGAGTCCGGTCGGCACGGTGCGACTCAAAAAGATCGGCATGGCTTGCGCCGGATTTTCCGGATCGACTGTGCCTGGCTCGAGCGTGGCCAAAGCGGCGATACCCCAGATGGCTGGAATCAAGAACTGGCACACGTAAAAGAAGCTGGTGGCCGTGTAAACCCGCTGCCCAGTCTTTGTATCCTTCGCGGCCAAGAATCGGGCGATGGTGGTTTGCCAGGTGAGAACAGTCCCCAGGTTCAACAGTGAATAGAAGATTATGAACGGCCAGCCCAGCTCGGGATTGGTAAACGGATTGAAGCCGCCGTCACCATGAACTTTTTCGACCACCTCGACCAGCGACGACCACGGTATATCGAAGAGAATCAGAAACGTGACGACCAATAGGCCGATGCTCACCATGATGAACTGCAGGTAATCGGTGACTAGCACCGAGAGCATGCCCCCGACGATCGTGTAGGTGGCCACGCCGGCCAGGAGCACGGTCATGGTGATTTCAAGATGGCCGACGTCGAGGCCGCAGACGGTCATGAGAAAATCGCCGCCCTGGCGCAGGAACGTTCCCATGTTCAAAAGCCCGCCGACGACGATCACGAGCGCGCTCCACCAGCGAATCCGTGGTCCGAAGCGCTTCTCGAAAAGCTCGGCGATCGTGACGACGCCTGAGTCGCGCAGCTTCTTGACGCAAAAGCCGGTGTACCCGACGAAGAACATGGCGAGTGCGTAGGTGATGCCGACCGAGGCGCCGGCGAAGCCATGCTTGTAGCCCAGTTCCGCGGCAGACATGCAGGTGACGATGCCGAACTCGGTGGCCGCGAGCGATGCGATCCCCAGGTAGAAGTTCACTTCACGGCCAGCGACCAGAAAGTGTTCGACCTTGCCGACGTACTTGCGCACGCTCAGGCCGACGGCCATCGTGACCAAGAGGTACAGGCCGACGATCGAGCCGTCGATCCAGGAGAAATGCGTCATCCGAAGCGTCTCGACCGTCTTCCAGCGAATCCACCCCGTGCGAGGGCTCTATAGGCGACAGGGGCCCATACTATGCTGACTGGCCTGCGGCGCACAAGCACCGGTGAGCGTCCGCGCAACCGCATGCGACGGTCGAGGCGCGGCATGTTTCTCGCTTCGGACGTGGACTATGCGGACAAACCAGCCGCCGGTACGTCTTGCACCACGGCGTAATTGATCTGCCCGGCCAAACCGGCTTCGCGATGATGATGGATCGCCTGGTATTCAGGCGACATGGCCATCTCGAAGAGCGACTTCGCACGCGGATACTGCACCAGCGCCACGGCGTCCCAGTCGGCCTGGCCGATCAGGCAAAACCTCGCATCGCCCGAGAACAATATCTTGGCGCCGATCTTCGCGAGGATCGGCTCGACGCCCGCCGCGTACTTGGCATATTCGGCCGCGCCGCCGTCGGGTTTGAACTTGAGCAGATTCACCATCACGATCGGTTGATCGTCGGGCAGTTCCAAGAAGGCCTGCATCTGCTCAGGCGTTGGCAACAGGGCGTTCGTCGCGGGCGTCATGCTCATGCGAGATTCTCCAGCGCGGGTTAAAACGAAAAGGCTGACAACGAGCGTGATACTAACTCTTCGCACCGGGAAAATGAAATGATCCCTCGCAAGTGATTTCGGCGAGCGTCTTTCGCCCGCTCGGTTGCTCGCGGGCTTGTATATCGGCGGGCAGATCACTGACATGCCCCGGCTTGCCAATGGCGCACATGGCCATGACTTCGTGATCATCGGGAACGGCCAGCTCGGTACGCGCCCGGTCGTAATCGAAACCCTGCATGCCGTGAACGACCAGGCCCTGCAGTGAGCCTTGCAAGGCCAGGTAGCCCCAGGCCGCGCCGGTGTCGAACGAATGCGTGACACTCGGCTTGTTGTTCATCTCGAAATTCTTTCGCGAAACCACGACCACCAGCGCCGCGGCCGAGGCACACCATTTCTGATTGAATTCGATCAAGAGTCCGAGGAACCGCGGCCAATCCTTGCTCGTGCGCTCGGCGTACAAGAACCGCCAGGGCTGGGCGTTGTAGCTTGAGGGGGCCCAGCGTGCGGCCTCGAACAGTTGCATCAGCTCTTCACGCGAAATCCGTTCGCCCGACATCGCCCGCGGCGACCAACGATTGAGGAATTGTGCGTTGATACGATGCTCGGCCTGGCGAACTCCGGCGGCGTTCATCTTGACGACATCGTCTGCGGCGCTTGTCATCGTCGATCTCCTGCTATTCTCTCGTGACGCACCTGGGCTTCCCCTGCGCATAAGTTTATTGGTTTCGTGTGACCGTCAATCCCGCGCGCGACTGAATTATCCCGAACATTCGCCCACGGAATGGAGCGGATCGAGACAACTCAGCGGGGGGCATGGATTCGCCCTTCCTCGAGTGACGAATCGGCGCGGCGCGCCGTGATTCGGCTCGGTGTGACAAGACGGCACGGACTTTGCAAAACCGTAACCCACGCCTGGTTTTTCGGGCCCAATATCGATCGTTTCAAAAAAACAATGTCGGGCAGATGGCCATTGTGGTTCGGCGGCGGCCAAGAATCCGCGCAGCGAACGAGTTATCATGCCCTACGCATTCGACCCCCGAGACGAAATCCTGACGCGCCTGGCCGAGATCCGGGCCGTGATCAAGAAGACCGACGATACTTTAAGGACCGCCCGCGACCTGGAAAAACATCTGGAGGTCGTCCTCGAAGAAGTGGGGACGCGTCTGCACAAAGCCAGAACGGCGATCGATCCCGGGAGCGGCAAGCCAGGACTCGGTTGAACGGCACAGCCACCGAACGGACATCCAGCCCCTTGTCCGTAGCCAAAAAGGGCCGCGTGCGGCTCGGCCGTGAGCGGTGGCTCCAAGGCCCCTTGCCCGCTGAGGTGCCTCGAAAGGGCCGCCGACTCAGCGGGCATAAGTCTCGATCGCGCTTAGCAGCCTGTTGAAAAAAGCCCTCGTGGCTTTTTTCAACCTCGCCAAGTGCGAAGCAAAGCTTCGCACGGCTCGCAAAATAATGACTTACGTCGATAGTTTGCCATCGCATCCCTGCGATGTCGCAGCCCGTTGAGTTCTTCAACAGGCTGCTAGGCAATCTCGTCCAACAATCGTTCCACCGCCAGGTCCAGTTTCTCGGCGGTATCGTAGCTGCCATTAGCGATCTGAGCACGCAACTGAGCAACACGATCGGAACGGATGTCGGGCAGTTGCGCCGCCATCTCGAGCAGGCGGCCCGTTTCCGAAATATCGACGACGTCTGCCGTCGCCGAAGAGCGGGTCATGGCCGCGGACGAATCGGTCCGCGCGACCGCGTGAGGAGCGTTGATCGCTTGCGCGCCGTGAAGCTGAGTGACGCCGTGGATTTGCATGTTTCATCTCCCATCAAGGGGTACGTTCACCGCCGCAACGATACGAGCGCATCACGGCGCTGCATCTCTTAGCGGGGCAAACATACAGCCAATACGTGTTGAATCGGAATGAATCGCCAGCTTGAGCCAGACGGCAAGGGTCTCGTGGCTTAGCTCCCCTGTTCCTGCGGCCTGGTCCGAACGGACCACAAAACGACGGCCGACTGAACCTCTACGAGCTAACACGCTCCGACGAAACCTGGCCCGTCCGCATCAAAGCTACTGCCGGCGCCGCATTCCCTGTCACGTTGGCGTGACCTCGCGGGCACGGAAACTCTGCACCCGTTACATCGACCAACGTGTGGCGGCCAGTTGAACCAATCCTCCGTGCTGGGTGTTGTGCCTGAATCTCGGCCGATGGCACATATGCCGACTATGTGGATCTCGGGACGGATGGTGATTTCATGCATCACGACATCGCGGGCGGTTAACTTTCGCGATGCGACCGTGCCACATGACCCCCAATCGGGCGCGGCCACCTTGCCGCGCGTGCCGAGTTCCTCTGCCTGTTACGCCGGTCGCACCGGCCCAGTTCGTCTGGTCCGGGCAAAATAATGGGGCGGATTCTAGTGGTTTCTCCCAAGGGGGGCAAGATCGCCCAACCTGCTTGTGGCGCAAGGTTTTATGGCCCCCAAGCCGGCACCCTTCTGGGGGCTGTCCCCGAGGATGGCGAAACTTTCTCAGGCCTCTCCGGTTTCATCGTAAATGGGGACTTCTAGAGGTAGGCGCAAGATGCAAAAACCGCCCGGGGCAGCTGCGGCTCGAAAGGTCGCGCTGCTGGCATTGCTGGCTGTTGCTGCAAGCGTGTCGCCTTCTCGCGCCAGCGATGCCGAGTCCCAGGCGCTGTTTGGTCGCTTGGACGCCAACCAGGACGGGCAACTCACGACGGATGAAGTCCCCGCCGAAAAAGAACGCCTGCTGAAGCGACTGCTTCGCAAGGCCGACGCCGACCGCGACGGCAAGCTCAGTCGGCAAGAGTTCATTGCGGGATTGTCGGAGCCGTCGGCGGATCGCCTGGCTCAAGCCTCGACGCAAGAGAACCGCCCGCTGCCCGGTATGAACCGCGACGGGTTCTTTCGCCGGCTGGATGCCAATGGCGACGGCCGCGTAACCAGTGACGAGTTGCCCGCCGAGCGGCGCGAACGCCTGTCGATGCTCCTCAAACGCGCCGACGCAGATGGCGATGGGGCAATCACCCTGAAGGAGTTTGAGGCTTTGCCGCGACCGGCCGACGGCGGAAAAACGAGCACCGACGAAGCCGCTACCGAGCCACGACCTGACCTTGCGCCAGCCGCGACGGTCGTGTTCGCGGCCCTCGACATAAACAAAGACGGAAGCCTCTCGGCCGAGGAGATTGCCAAGGCGCCCCAATCGCTGGCTGCCTTGGACAAGGACGGTAGCGGCACGATCACGACCGTCGAGTTGCAAGAGGCGCGACCGCTGCTGGCGACGTCTCAACCGGCGGGTCCTGATCCGGCGCGGATTTGGCAGCGTCTGCTTATGGCCGATAAGGATGGCGATGGCCGGCTCAGCGCGGATGAGTCGCCCGAGCGCTTGCAGCGGAACTTCGAGCGCTTGGATACGAACAAAGACGGTTTCATCGACGAATCGGAATTCAAATCCAGCATCGCTCGCTTACGAGAGGCGTTGGGAAAGAAGGAGTCGTAAGCGAACGAGCCCAACGGTTTGCCACAGAGCACACCGAGGACACAGACACAAAAACGAAGACTGTGCAAGATATCTAGGCCGCAATCACAGGTGCCTTGGGACTTCGAACTCGACTCGGTGTTCTCTGTGCACTCTGTGGCTCTATGGCTAAGCAGTCGAAGGAAATTGCGAAACAACTGGCGATTGATCGAGCCGATCCTTCGCCCACGAACGTGTCGAGACGAGAGCCCGGCCGGCCTTGCTTCCCCGAACAGCAGGGACGGTTTGGGCTCTCGCTCTTTCCGTAGCGCCCTATCGATCGCCCACCGCCCCAAAACGCGTCAGGCCTGATCCGGCGGC
>DASRSQ010000930.1:0-7935 GCA_035656475.1 Gemmataceae bacterium
GACCATTTGCCGCCGCCGATGCCGTTCGTGGAGATTTCGGCGGCGGGGGTGAAGGACGCGATTGCGAGGAGCATGAAGATCGCTATCCACCACTTCTCGTTCCCACGCTCTGCGTGGGAACGAGGAGGCGATATTCATTGCGACTTGCCTCCCTCCAGGAAATTGGTCAGCGAATCGATCTGCCGATCCGTCACAGGCTGGATCGAGAGGGCGTCGTAGAGGATGGCGCCGGTGTGGTTGTAGAACGATAGCTTGAGCTGGAAATCAGTGGCGAGCGGGGCTTTCAGTTTGAAGCCGAGCTTGTGCCATTGGTGGTGCGAGTTGCGATAGAGATTGGCGGGGGCGAGCACCTCGGCCTTGGTGACGTCGTCGATCAGGCGCGTGTGGATGAACATGGTCTGGTGCACTGCGGGAGGCGCGGGCCGTAGGATGTCGCGATACCAGATTTCGCACCAGTAGGTGTTGCCGGGCGAGAGGTTCTTGACGGGGCGGATGAAATCGGTGAGACCGCCGATGTCGGTGGGATGCGTGAGAACGAGCATCGCGTGCGGGCCGGACATGCCGGGAGTGCGGACAACGGGATGGCCGGGTTGGTGCGTCGTGCCGCCGAACCATTCACTCTCGGTGGGCTCGAAGCCGGTCTGCCAGCCGGGGAAGAAGGAGAACTTGGTGTCCTTGCCGGTCTTGATCCGGGCGAGCCGATCGGTGATCAGCTTCTCGACCGCCGGGCCCTTCTGCGCCTCATGATACTTCGGATAGCCTTCTTTCAGCGTCTGAAACCACTTGAGCGATTTCTCCAGTTCGCCCATGCGCCAGTAGCTGTCGGCGATGCCGAAGGTCGCGCGATCGCGATAGCCGGCCCATTGCGGCAGCTTGAAAATCATCTCGTAGTTGCGCATCGCCTCTTCGTACTTGCCGATGTGCCGATCGGTCTCGGCTTTCATGAAGCAATAGAGGCCATCGAGCCGGCGACCGGGAAACTCGACTTCCATGCGTTCGAGCAACTGGCGCGTCGCCTGGATTTCGCCGGCCTTTAGCTTCTGCTCGGCGATTCGCATCAGCGCGCCGCGCGTGCTGGCCTCGGCGGTGGCGCTGGCAGCAAACTTCTCGCCGCCGAGCGTGGCCGCGATGCGATACGTCTCGCTGGCTTCCGCCAGCTTTCCCTGCTCGGCGAACAGGTCGCCCCAGCGAACGGCTGCCAGACGCAGGTTCGGATGTTCGACTCGCTTGTGTTCCTCGATTACCGCCTTGTAGATCTTGCTGGCCGAATTGGCGTCCTTGTAGTGGTACTGATGAATCGCAGCAACGTTCATCTGCAGCCGCACCTGCAACACTGGCGTCTTCGCGAAATCGGGCAAGGCCGACTCTGCGAGCTTGAGGGATTCGGCCGCCTTGCCTTGATGCATGAGCGCTTCCATGCGGCCCGCGATCAGTTGGGCGCGGAACTCAAGATCAAGATCCTTCTGTGCAAGCAGGTGCAGCGCGACTGCATCCATCAAGGCGAATCGGTTCGGTTGCTCGCACACCTGCAAGAAGCCGTAAATCTCGCGCACGCGGCTCACATCGAGCTTCTTCCAGTCCATCGCTTCAATGTGGCGGATCGCGTTACCGAGCGACAGCGGGCTCGAGTCGCCGGGTTCGGGCCAGACGCGGATCTTGCGTTTGTAGAGCGATCCCGCGTTGTTGAGCGTGACGAGGTAATCGCCTTCCTTGAAGTAGACGTGCGTGATCGAGCGGCCGGTGCCCGTGGTGCCGTCGCCGAAATCCCACAGGAGCTTGTCGGATTCGCTGTCGGCTTCGAAGCGAACGAGGAACAGCTTGCTGCCGCCGGCGGATTCGAGCGTGTCGTCGACGCCGTGACTGAAGATGCCCGCCTGCGTGCCATCGCGCCGCTCAGCGGCGGCGACGCGCGCGTAGAGCGGATGGGCAATCGCTGTCTGCGGCAGAAACGCATACTTCGGTGCCTCCGGCGTCGTCCAGGTAAGAGCACAGGCGCCGCGCGAATCGGGACTGGTGCCGATCGCCTGATGCACCTCGAACGCGTGGACGCCAGCCTTGAGCTCGACCTTGCCCGCGAGCTTCTCGATGTCTTTGAGCTTGACCGTGGACAGCGGGCGATTGGTGCCGGGGCGTTCGAAGACCTTGAAGCCGTCGATGAAGAGAAAGGTGGCGTCCTCGCCGTTGACGAAGAAGGTGTAGACGCCATCTTTCTTGACATTGAAATAGCCGCGATAGGAGGCGGCGAACTTGTTGTTGACATCGGGGCGAGCGGGATTGCAATTCTGCATCACCTCGGTGACGATCGCGTTGCCAATGACGTTGTCGCTCTTCTCGAGGCCAACGCGCACCTTGGCCCAGCTCGCCAGGTCGTCGCCGGCCCAGTCGCGCAGCTCCAGCGTCAGTCCCTCCTTGAACGCCGGGTCCGTCTTCGGATCGATCTTCGCCAACGGCGGCGCTTTCGGATTGACGCCGTATACCCAGTACCAGGCGTCGTTGGCGTTGCGTTTGAACTGAATGATCGTGTCGCCCGTCGGATCATGCGACAGCACGGCGAGCGACAACAGCTTGCCCGATGCGGTCTGCACCGCCAGGTCCGACGCGTCCGGTTTCAGCCAGCCGCCGGTTGGCAAACTGACGAGCACGCTTTGCGACGTGAACGCGCTCGGCTCGCCAAGCACGCGAATCGGCCAGCGCACGGCGTAGCCGTCGATCCACGCCGGCGTCTGCGGCGGCAACGGATGCACCGCGTTCACCATCGGCGGTTGCGCGGACGCGCGGCTTGAGCCGAGAATCAGAAACGCCAATAGGATCAGTCGAATCTTCATGAGTTACTGCGGCTCAAAGGTGATTTGCAGCTTCCACGACTTCGCCCCCGCCGTCTGCGGCGTGTAGGGCGAATAGAAGTAGCCGACGTGTCCCTCGGGCTCGAGCGTCAACAGCCAGCCGCGATTGGGCGCGCCCCCGGTGTACCACAGCTCGATGTCCTCGGTCACGTCGGCCGACTGCTCGCCAACCTTGGCAAACTTGAAGACGGCGGTCGCCTTGTTGTTGCGATCCGCATTGCCCTTCGCGCCGGGCTGCGACCATTCGACCTTCTTCGGGAACGTCATCCGATAATCATGACAAACGCCGGGCCCCCACTCGGCCAGCAGTCGGCGCACATGCACTTGCGGCGTACCTGCGACATAGGTTGGAGCAATCATCAGCTCTGCTTTGGTGATGCGCTGCTTCTCGGGAACCAGGTCCTTGATCGGAAATCGCATCAGCAGCGACATCGAGTTGTACCAGTACAGGGTCGGCTGCGTGTTCTGTGCCTGCACGTTCGCGGGCGCCATGACCCAGCTCAGCCGCGGCGCAAACGACGCGATGCACGCCATCTCGTCGGCGTCTTCCGCGGTCAGCGAGATCGTGCGTGCCTGGACCGCACCGATCACGAGCAGCACCGAGCCGAGCACCAATGCAAATCGCTTCACCTGCTCACCTCCACTGCGACGTAGACGCGTTCGAAACGCTCGGATGTGACCATGCCGCGCACCTGCGGGATGTTGACGAGGACCTGCGTTGGCGTGCCGATCGGGAAGCCCTTGTCGTCGAGGTCCATCACGTAGACCGAATACTGGCCACCGACCAGCAGCTTCTTCTGTTTCGCCAGCACCGCGGGATATCCAGTTAGATGGCTCTTGTCGATGACGTATTGTTTGGGCAAACCGGTCAGATAACCTTCCACCTGCTCGGCCCGGAAAAACGAGTCGATGTAGGGCGGGGCATAAGATGCGGTCGAGAATATCGCCGGCAGCGTTGGATGAATCGTGAACTGCGTGTGCCCTGCAAGCTTGAATGGCAACGCATGGAGGATCACGTGCTTCTCCTCGGGCCGCCAGCTCATCAATCCCTGATTGCCTGACGACAGCACCACGTCCTTGCCGACCGGGATGAAGGTGTGGCCCGCGCCAAATGCGTTGAGGGCGAACAGGTGGATATACTCGATCGGCGTCATCTGCGGCGGCGAGAACTTGCCGGCCGCGTTCAGCTCTTCGATCTTCTTGATCCGTGCCGGGACCGGATCCTTCGACTCCGCTACCTTTGGCAACCCATCCGCATCGAGCGGATAGCGGCCGAGCCGCTGGCTGCCGGGGTTCTTGATCTCGCGCATGTTCGGCACGTACAGATAGCTCCCGGTCGGATCGACCGCCAGCGCGCCGCCTCCCTGGCCGAAGATGAACTCGTCTCCGCGACAGACGCCCACTGTCACCACCGGCGGATCCTTGGCGAAGTTGACCACCCACAGATGATCGAACACTTTCATCTCAGGAGGCGTCGCTGGCGGAACCGGATTGGTGAAGTAGACGTCGATGTCTTGCCAAACATAGAGGATCGGCAACTTCGGGTGAAACGCAACGCCGGTGACGTAGGTCTTGTTCTTCTCGAGTCCCTTCCCCGGCGGCCTCGGCAATTTGATCTCGGTCCCGTATGCCGCGGGCGTTCCCTTCGCATCGAGCTTGACGAACAATACGTTTGCATCGGCGGTCTTGTCGAGTCCGATCGCGAGCATCGAGTGGACGTCGCTCACCGCCAGCACGCGCGGCGACTGCGCCATGACCGGAACGAGCGCGTCGAACTTACCGACCTTTGGCGCCGGCAGCACGATCTTCGGCTGCGCGGACGCGGTGCTTGCGAGAATCAGGCAGGCTGCAAGCGACAACACTTGAGACGAGCGTGAGAATCGCCCGCTTGGCGGTTTAGCGCTCGAAATCACCCGCTTCAACGTAACACGCATCAACGATCCCCGGCATTGGTCATGCAAGGCATTACTCGCGCTAAACCGCCAAGCGAGCGATGTCTACGCTCGCCTGACGTCACGATTCTTACACCGATGTTACTGTTCCGCCAATTTGAGATAATACTGCCGCACCGCGTCTTCGTAGCCTGGCAGCGCCTGCGCTCCCGGTTCATCGACGACGCGGCCGCGGATCGCGCGTTCGCGCGGCAGGCTGGGCTGGAAGCTCGCGTTGACGCCCTGGAAGACGCGCATCGCGCCGCGCAGCTTGTCAAGCGTTTGCACCTGCTGCCGGAACAACTCCGGATCGGGCTGCTCCTTCAGGCTCGCCAGGTTCGACTCGAGCTGGCCTGCGAGCTCGTCGAGATGCTCCGTCGGCAGATAGAGGTTGCGCAGGTCTTTCTTGATCGCCTTGAGGCGTTCGATGACCTGCTCCTGCTTGCTGGTCAGGTCGCGCAAGAGGGCCGCCGTCTTGGCGTCGATCTTGTCGCCTTGACGTTCGACGATGTACTGCTTCTTCTGCGGCTTCTCCATGCGCTTGACGTAATCGTCCTTCCACTTGCCGGTGTCGTGCAGGCTGAAGTGGTTGTCGTCTGACTCAACCTTCTTGCCGCCAACGCCGGTGGCGGTGTCCTTCTGCATGTCATCGCTCTTTTGCATCTTGAGCGTGCCCTTCTGGTCGGCGGTCTCTTCCTTGCCATCGAGCGCCTTGTCGCGGCCGCGGCGATTCACGCCCTCGTCGTCGGCGATCATGCCGTAGGCACGAGCCCCCTGGCGGCCCGTGCGCGACAGACCACCCGATTCGGTCGTCGGCGGCTTCTTGTTGCCCGTCGCCGTCACCGCGCCCGTCGAATTGAGCGCGCCGCCGACCTTGCTGACTTCGCCCGGGTCATTGTTGTTCTGGTTCGTCGAAAGCTTGATCGACTGATAATTCTTGTTCAGCTCCTCCGTCTCGTCGAGCAGCTTGGCGACGAGGTCGTCGAACTCTTCTTGCACAAACGGCTTGACCGCGTTTTCCTTCTGGTTCTTGTACATCTTGAGGATCGGCGTCTTCTCCGCGACGCTGCCGAGCTTGAGCGAATAGGGATCCTGGCGGACGCCGGAATCTTCCTTGAGTTCGATTTTGTTCAATGCGAGGATGTCGGGGTGAAACGCGTCCTTGAGATCGGGCTCTTCGAATGGATTTTTGTCGGTCCGCTTCTTCGCATTCAGCACGTTTTCGATGCGTTTCTTCTCCGCGAGCGTGAGCTTGTCGTTGAAATCCTTGAGGAAAGCTTCGACCGAGCCCGCCGACAACTTTTCAAGTTCCGCCTGGGCGGCGAGATCGGACTTCAGCTTTTCCTTGAGCGCAGCCAGCGCCTTCTGAGCCGCCTCGGCCTGCGCCTTCCGCAGCATCTCGTGCAGCGTGGCGAGCTGATTCGCGGCGAGTCCCTGTTGTTCGGCGGCTTCGCTCCACTTGCCCGCCTTCGCATTGTCGGCGGCCTGGGCGAGCGGCGTTCGCAGCGCGTCGCTGGCAAGCGTCTTCGCGCCATCGCGGAATGCCGACGCCAGGCTCGGCTCCTGATCCTGCAGGCGCGACGAGACGCCGACGAACGCGGGCTCGATCAGCTTGACGAGATCGAGAATCTTGACCTGGCGACGATGCATCGACTTTGCCGTCGCTGAGCCCTCACCCCCAACCCCTCTCCCAGAAGGAGAGGGGAGATTGGTTGCGATCTTCTTGGACTGATCGCGCATCTTCGCCTGGCGTTCGGCGAGCATTTTTGTGAACGGGATCATGTTAGTCTGTTCCCAGTCGGCACGAAACGCGGCGTATTGCTCGATCATCTCCTCCAGGCTGCGAGCGACGCGTTCCTGCGTAACGCGCGCATCGGCCAGAGCGGCACGCTTGTCGCCGGGCTTCGCCCGGGTCGGCACTGCGTCGTATATGCGCTGCAACCTTGGCATCTCCGCGTCCGCCAGCATTGCCAGGCCGATACGAAGATTTCCCGATTGCGGGAGCATCGCCTTCGCAACGTCCGCAGTGCTCTTGTGAACCTTGTCCTGATCGTTGGCGAGCAATTTGACCGATGCGTGGAGCGTGTCGATGTTCTTCGGATCGTCCCAGCGGATATCGCTGCCGCCGTCGAGCTTGCGGATCCAGACGACGGTGGCGGCGAGCGTCTCCTGCTGTTTCGTCAGCAGCTTGCGCAGATCCTTCTCCGATTGCAGGATCTGCTCGTACTGCACCTGCAGGGCGACGCCTTCGCCGCCGATGGCAAGTTCGTGGATGATGCCGGTGATCCAGACGTCCTTTCGCTGCGGATCAATATCGATGGCACGCAGGGAGATTTCGATTTTGTCCCCTTCGACGCCAAGCGTCGCCACGTTGACGCTGGCGCTCTTCTGGAAACTTCTCTTCTTGCCGACATTCCAGGTCTCGATCGGTTGCCAGCCTTCGTCCGCCGACTTTGCATTCTGGCTGCCGGCGCGGCGATAGAAGAGGCCAACCTTATCCAGGCCATAGTCGTCGGTGGCGCGCATTTGCGCGGACAGCACGGCGTCGATCTGGACCTCGCCGCGCCGTTCGATGCCTCTAAGTTCCAGCTTCGGCTCCATATCTTTGAGAACGCGGATGGCAAAGGCGTTACTGCGCTGCTTGGCGCGATCGCCCTGCACGGTCTCCAGGCGATAACCGACGGCGTCGCCAATCGCCATCGCGCCGACAAACTCCTTGTCGCTGCGCCGCGTCAGCTTCTGCCGATCTGAAATTTGCTTGCCCGACGGCGGATAGTCCAGCACCAGCTCGGCGCTATCGACCGGGCGGTCGAACACGAACGTCACCTGGGCCCGCGTTCCGTGCAGCGCTTCGAGATCGCCACGCGTTTCGACCGTCTTGTCCGGCTCACCCGTGTACGACGGATACTGATACGTGACGACCGTTTTCGCCAGGCTCGCCTGGCGCGGGACTTCGACGCGATAGGTCGGACTGGTATAGTCGCTGCCGCGGACGGCGTAGTCGAAGCTTTGCGACACGTCGTGCATGACGTGGTCGACGGGGCCATCGTCGCTGTCGACGGGTATCGCCTCGGTGATGCGTTTGCCATCGATGATCTTGATCAGGACGAGCGACTTCGGGCGTTCGCCATTGATCGTGATCTGGATACGGGCGTCGCCCA
>DASRSQ010000931.1:0-8418 GCA_035656475.1 Gemmataceae bacterium
GCCGCCGGTCCTGCCCCCCGTGCCGCCCGTTGCTCCCCCGGTCTTGGTGCCTCCCATGGTGCCGCCCGTCTTCGTGCCGCCCGTGGCGCCGCCGGTCTTCGTGCCGCCCGTTTTGCTGCTGGCCGCGGCGCCCCCAGTTGCCGGCGTGCTGCCGCTCGACGGAGTTTGACTCGAGGGCGTTTGACTCATTGGCGTCGATGAACTCGGATCTTGCCCGGTGGTGCTGGGGTCGGTCGCCATCGGCTGATCCATGGTGCTGCCGCGAATCGTGGGATCGAGTGCGAACTGGCAAAGCTGCGATTCGATCGTCTTGCCCGAGCCCAGGTCGGCCTTGACGAACACCTTGATCATCTTGAGTCCCGTCGCCGGGCCATCGCTGACATCGACACGGTACTGCAGATTGGGATCGTCGGAATACGGGGTATAGGTGCCGCCGCTCGAGTTCGCCTGCTCGGCCCCCATCATCACCTCGGCCAGCTTGCCCTGGCAGCGCATGCTCGTGCGGGCCTGGGCATTGACCTCCAGGGCCCGGTCGCTGCCGATGATCATGAGCTGCATGATGGCGACGAGCGAGAACAGGAAAATCGCCAAGGAAATGATGACTTCGAGTAGGGTGAGACCGTCGCGCCTTCTCGCAGAGCCGGAGAAGCCGTCCGAGCCGCGCCCGTGAGGAAGCGGTCTGGTTGCCATGCGATACCTGAATCCAGAAGATGCGGACCGCTTATTAACGTGCGCGGCTCGGAACGTGTTGTAGTCGCGACAAATCATTGCTGGTCCCTCACCACGATGGGCACGTCGAGTGTGACCGCGCCGGTCAGGCCGCGGACGCGCATCCGCAACGGCATCAGGCCGGCGGCGCCGATGTAAACCTCGCCGTCGTCGCGGCCGCTGCCATCGGCGGTGTAGATCACGAGCGTCTCCCAGCCGCCGCTCGGCTGCACCTGGCCGCTCGCGCTGGCGATGTCATCCCGGTTCTTCGCCAGCAAGATGTTCTTCGGCAACACGTCGCGCGTGAAGTCCGGCATCTCTTGCGGCGTCTGATCGGAGGTGTTGTCCCACTGCGTCGAATCCTCGGCCGCGAACTGGATGATGCCCGTCCCGGGCAGGTAGGCAATCTTCCAGGGAACGCCGGTCTCGAGCGCCTTGGCCCGGGTGTCCGCCAGGCGGGCGCGCACAAGATCGGCGCCGGCGTCCATGTGCGAGTCAAGCAACATCGACGAAATCACCGGCACCGATATCGCGGTCGCGATCACCAGGATCGCGAGCACCAGAACCGTCTCCATCAACGTGAAACCGCCACGGCGACGCATGGCACATTCCTCGGCTAGCGCGGGTTTTGCTGCTGTTGCGCCATCTTCGACCAGTTGCCGATCTTCTTATTCTGATCGTTGGGCGGCGTGGTCCAGATGTCGGGTTTCATGCCATTGTTCATCGGCCCGCTCGGATCATACTGATAAGGCCGGCCCCACGGATCGATGAGGGCATCCTGATTTTCCAGGTACGGTCCGCCGAGCGCGTCCTTTTGCGTCAGCTCTTGCAGGCTTTGCGGCCATTGCTGGTGTTTGAGCCGATACGCAGTGCACGCAGTGGTGAGCGTACCGGAGGCCTGGGTCCTGGCGACGTCTTCCTGGCCGCCTTGCAGCGCCCCCAGGAGGAAGAAGCCGCCGATACCGGCGAGCGCGACGATAATCGCAACCACGACGAGCATTTCCATCAGCGTGAACGCCGACCGTCGCTGGCGCATCGAATCCTTACGAAGCAACATGGCAACACCCCTTTGTGACCGAGTCCGATTCCCTCGTTAGTATACCACCATGTCCCATTAAGGAACCATGAATCATTTGCCCGCAAACCCGTTGCAGACCTTGTATTGCGATAATACGCGTCACCCGGCACGGCTCGCCGACGCCATTAACCTTTAACCGTTTTGCTCATCTTGAACACGGGCAGGAGCAGACCGAGCACGACGGTCAGAATCACCATCGCCATCACGAGCAACATCACGGGCTCCATCAGGCGAATCATCAACTCGAGTTGCCGGGCCGTGCGTTTGTCGAGCGAGTTGGCGGTGTCGAGAAGCACTTTTTCCAGCTGATTGCTCTCTTCGCCGACGGCGATCATTTCGACAATGTCGCGCGGCAGATACTTGCAGGTTGCCAGCGGCACGGCCAGCTTGTTACCCGCCGTCACGTGCTCCGCCGCTTCCGAAATCGCCTGGCTGAGGACGCGGTTGCCCGTCGAATCCTTGGCGATCTTGAGCGATTGCAGGATCGGAATACCGTTGCGAAGGAGGGTGCCGAGGATACGCGTGAAGCGCGACAGAGCGAAACTCAGGTAGACATTACCGATGACCGGCAGCCGCAAGCGGACGGTGTCGATCCAGAGTCTTGTCGCTTCCGAACTGGTCACATAACCGAACCCAATCACAACGCCCGCGATGCCGAGGATGAGGAGGTACCAGTAGCTGATAATCGCGTTCGAAAGGCCGATGAGGGCGACGGTCAGCCATGGCAGCTGGCCTTGCTCGTCGAGTCGGGCGAAGATCGGCTCGAACATCGGGATGAACACGACGACAAGCACCATGAGCACGACGAATGCGGTGGCTGCCAGGAAGCCTGGGTAAGCGAGGGCGCCGATCACCTTGGCTTTCAGATCCTCCTGATGCTCGGTGAAGCTGGCGATGCGTTCGAGCACATCTTCGAGGAAGCCGCCTTCCTGGCCGGCGCGGACCATACTGACGGCGAGTTCCGTGAATGCTCGCGGATAGGTGCCCATGGCGTCGGCGAGCGTGGTGCCGTCGGCGACCTTGGCGTGGACGTCACGCAAGATTTCGCTGAGGTTCTTGTTCGGGCTCTGCTTTTCGAGGATTTCCAGGCAGCGCAATAGGGGGACGCCGGCGCGGAGGAGGTCGGCCATCTGCGAATAGAAGATGACCATGTGCCGGGGACCGACGCGGCCGCCTCCCTTGGCGACGCGAGCGGCCCCCTTGGCCATCTCGACGCGGAGCGGGAACAGGCCGCGCGAATCGAGGATCGTCACCGCCTCGCGTTCGCTGTTGGCCGTCACCGTGCCGCTCGTGCGCTGGCCGGTGCCTCCCATCGCTTCATAGGTGAAATCTGGCATTGGTCGATTCCTGTAAACCTTCAGTAACGGTAAATTCGCAATTACCGCCGCACTGCCCGAGCGCGCTCACGCCTTGTTCCCAAACTCACATGAAAACAGGCCAGAACTGTATGTTTGTGCATATGATCGAGCCTGTTTTCATGTGAGTTTGGGAACAAGGCGGAAGCGTCAATCCACCTGGCCCGGCACCCGCCGTGGCACGATTTCCAGCCATTCCTCCAGCTGCTGCTCGATGAACAGCGCCTCTTCGCGGGCCAACGAACGCACGACGGGAACCGTCTTCCCGCTTGCCAGCAGTGCATTCACTGACACCAGCGGCGCCTGGTAGTTTCGGCGATTGTTCCAATGGTTCGGCATTTCCATGCAATACAGCTGTTCGATCGCGCCCGCTGAGGTGCTCATTTGCCCGAACCACGGAATCGGGCCGTGCCAGACCGTCAACAGGCCACCATCCAGTGTGATCTCGGTCCGGTTGAAGAATCCCGCAATCGTCGAGTAGGTGATGCAGACGCCGGCGAGCAGGTGCAACATCGGAAACAGGATCATCAGCCAGGGGCCGTCGCCAAAAAACGCCATCGAGTACCAGAAGATCAGGAATCCGTCCCAGAACACGCAAAACATCGCGGTGCCGATGTACGAGTAGTTGAACCAGCGTTTCACGAGCTTGCGGTTGGGGCCCCAGTCCTCGATCTCGATCGACGGCGGCCGCGGCGCCCTGAGGGAGAGTGGCGCCCGCAAATCCACGTCGGGCAAGGGATCCAGCGGCGGCTGCTCGGTGAAGGCGCCCGCGTCATACCGTGGTTCGCCCGCGCTCACCGCTTCGATCTCGCTCGGCGAAAAGCGAAACACCTCCTGACACGATCGACACTTCGCGATCAGGTGCTCCAGACTCACGTCATCCGCGGCAATCAAACCTTGACAGCGAGGGCAGTTCATCGCTCATTCCGTCATCATCGGCGGCGACACCTCCTCCATTCTCCCGTGTTCGGGGCAATCGCGTCAAGCAGGAACCGAAACTTCTGGCCACCCGCACGGGAGGGCGAGGCTCCGGGAGGGCGAGGCTCCGGGAGGGCGAGGCTCCTGCCGAGCCATGTAGTCGCTGAGAGTTCAAGGCTCGGCAGGAGCCTTGCCCTCCCGGTCCTGATCTACGCCAAATCCGCGGCGGTCACGCGCGCGACCTCGTCGACCGTGGTATGACCAGCGATCACCTTGCGCCAGCCGTCCTGCCGCAGCGTGATCATGCCGTTGCGCAGCGCGACCTGCCTCAGCGTGTTCGCGTTCGTGCGCTGCACGATCAGGTCCTTGAGCTCGTCGGTGTTCACCATCAACTCGTGGATGCCGGTTCGGCCTTTGAAACCGGTCTGATGACACTTGCGGCAGCCCTTGCCGCGATAGAGTTTCTTCGGGAAATCCTTCTCCGCGACGCCAGGGAAATCGCTCGGCAAATCGCTGATGTGCGGCTCGTAGGTGGTCTTGCAATCGGAGCAGATCGTACGCACGAGCCGCTGGGCCATGACGCCTTCCACCGTGCTCGACACGAGGAACGGCTCGACGCCCATATCGATGAGACGCGTGAACGCGCTGGGGGAATCGTTCGTGTGCAGCGTGCTGAACACGAGATGGCCCGTCAGCGACGCCTGGATCGCCGCCTCGGCCGTTTCGTGATCGCGCATTTCGCCGATGAGGATAACGTCCGGGTCATGACGCAAGATGCTGCGCAAGCAAGCCGCGAAAGTCAGGCCGATCTTCGGATGGATCTGAATTTGGCTGATGCCAGGCTGTTGGTATTCGACGGGATCCTCGACGGTGATGATCTTGGTCGTCTCTTCCTTGATCTCGTTGAGCGCGGAGTAGAGCGTCGTGCTCTTGCCGGAGCCGGTCGGGCCGGTGACGAGCACGATCCCGTGCGGGCGGTCGAGCATCTTCTTGAAGAGATCGTAGATGTCGGGGAGCATGCCGACGTTTTTGAGGTTGAACACCATGCGCGACTTGTCGAGCAAACGCATGACGATGCCTTCGCCGTGGATCATCGGAATGATCGAAACGCGGACATCGATCTCGCGATTGTTGACGCGCATTTTGATGCGGCCGTCCTGCGGCAGCCGTTTCTCGGCGATGTTCAGACGCGCCATGATCTTCAGACGGCTGATGATCGCGGCCTGGAACTGATTGATTTCCGGCGGCAGGTTCTGCGTGTTCAGCAAGCCGTCGATGCGGTAGCGGATGCGCAGCGCGCCTTCTTCCGGCTCAATGTGAATATCGCTGGCGTGCTCGTTGGCGGCTTCGATGAGGATTTCGTTGACGAGCCGAACGACGGACGCTTCCTGGGCCTGCTTGGCGATTTCGCTGTCATCGGACTCGAGTTCTTCGAGGAGTTCGATGTCTTCCTTGCGTTCCTGCACCATGGCGGTGACGGTTTCGCCGCCGACGCCGAAGTGGGTCTTGATGAGCCGGCTGATCTCGCGCGGGCTGGCCAGAACGGGATGCACGTGCAGGCCGGTCAGCGTCTGCAGTTCATCGATCGCGTAGACATCGAACGGGTCGCCGGTCGCAACGATGAGGGAGCCATTCTCGCGCGACAACGGCATCAAATTGCGGCGATGCACGAGCTTCGTTGGCATGATCCGCAGCGCTTCCGGATCGACCTTCGCATGGGCCAAATCGACCAGTTCCATGCCGAACTGCTCGGCGAGCACCGGCAGCACGTCTTCTTCCTTGGCGAAGGATTGCTCGATGATGACCGAATGGAGCGGCTTGTTCGGCGCCGACGCCATGGCCGTCTGCAGACGGGCCACCTCGGTGTCCTTCATCGCTCCATTTTGGACGAGAATACTGACCAGATTCATGCTAGCTCCAAAGGATGAAGGCGGAAGGATGAATGGGCTGCATTCATCCTTCGTCCTTCCGCCTTCCGCCTTCCATTTTTCCGGATTATCCTTCAGAGTAACGCCCAGGTGAGGACTTGTCCATCTGTCAAGATATTCGGATTGCACAAATACCGCAAAACAGGGAAGATTGTTTCACGGATAGTAACTTTGCGGCTCCCGTTCCCTCATCCATTTCTAACTGGCGCATCATTAGGGGGAGATTAAGAACAACCGCCGCTTGCGTCGTAGCTCAACTGCTACGCCACAAGCGGCGGATTATTTATCGTCTTTCCGCTCCCCCTATTACTTCAACGGCGGCGGCGCCACGCTCTCGGTCGGCGGACGCGTGAAGTCGGCGACGCTCATACGGCCCGGCTGCACGGGAACCGCTAGCTCCTGCACCACCTCTCGGCCATTCGCGATCCATGATGCGCGGATGCGATACGTGTTCGTCGCGCCGGGCGTCAGGTCTGGCGTGTGATAATGCCGCTCCGTTCCCGTGGCCGACGTGGGGTTGTTGTCAAACCATACCTTCGCCTGAGCATCAGGCAGAATCACCTTGATCTGCGCGTTCTTCGGCGGCGGCATGTCGGTTGACGGAGACGCCGTCTGTGGTGGCTGCGTCGGTGCGTTTGGCAGCGGCGCTACCTGGGCAGGCTGTCCTCCCTGTACCACCACCGTCGGCGGAGGAGGATACGCGTAAACTGGCGCGAGCGGCGGATAGTAGTAAGGGTAGCCGTATCCGTAGCCATAGCCGTATCCGCCGATACCGATGCCGATGATCGGTCCGCGATAATACGGGTAATAGCCACCGCGGTAGTAACCGCCGTGGTAATAGCCGCCGTGATAGCCGCCGCCGTGATAGGCGCCACCATGGCCGTGCTGAGCGTTGGCAATCCCATGTGCCGTGATCAGGCCAAGAATGGCGAAGAGAATGCGAGCGCGGGTCATTGACGTGTCTCCGCAGGAATGGGCGCAGCAATGCGAATGCGTGTGCGCAATTCTACGAGCCTGACGCCGGTCAGGGAAACACGGATCGAGTCAGATGACAAAGTATTCATGATGCCGGACGGCATCATCTCTACGATCGAAAGACCTCATTGCAAAAACGCAAAAATCCGCAGCATGGGAGGTTGCTGCGGATTTGCGGAACGAAGACGTCAGAACTGTTAATAAGGGCCATTGTCCAGGAAGTGGACAACGCTCGTCTGATTGGGTGAGACGGTCACGTCTTTGTCCTGCGTCACTGTCTTGCCGTTCACTTGCCACTGGGCACGCAGGTGGTAAGTACTGGCGCCTGACAATGGAGGAGTCGAGAACCAGCGGTCGGTGCCGCTCTGGTTTGTCAGCGTGTTATCGAACCAGACCTTCGCATTCTGGACTGGCACGGTCACCTCGACTTGCGCCGCGTTGTTGGCGACAGTCGTCATGCCGTTGCTTACTGCGGGAACTGAGGAAGCAGTGTACGGGGTCCCGTAATAGGACGAGCTGTACGGGTAATAGCTGGAGTAGCTGGAGTAAGGATAGTAGCTCGAGTACGGGTAATAGTTGTAACTCGAGTAGTAGGGATAGCTATAGCCGGAGTAATACGGATAGCTGTAGCCATAGCCATAATTGTAGTACGGATAGTACCACGAGTTGTAGTAATAGGGCCGATACCAGGAGCGGTAGTAAGGCCGATAGTATCCGCTGCCGTACCAGCCTCGGTTGTAGTATCCGCGGCCGTACCAACCTCGGTTATAGCCGCCGCCCCAACCACGATAGCCGCGCGTCATCACAGCACGACCGCCACGGTAGCGTTGCGCTTGAGCATAATTCGTGCTCCCGAGCATGCATGCGATGGCGACCACCAGCGGAAACAAGAAATATTTCCTCAACATGGGAGATTTCCTTCCCGAGCGAAGTGATGGGTCCATCCCAACAAAAGGGCTGTGCTTCCGTGCGTTGGAGGTGAACAAGGCGAAGTGAGTGCCTCTAGCGTTATTTTACGCGCCGTATCGTCCATCAATCAACCCGGCATTAGCCGAAATAAAAAAGCCGCACCCATAGGACGCGGCTTTCCGTATTTGCGAACAAACTATTGCGGCGCTGAACTGACGCCCGATTGATTGAAATCCACGATGTACGTTTGGCCCGGCGACACGGTGACCGCGCGTTCCTGGATGGTCTCCTTGCCGTTCTGCATCCACGAAGCACGCACACGGTAAGTACCCGTGCTCCCATTCGTCAGGGTGGGTGTCGAGAAAAGGCGGTCCGTGCCGGTCTGTTTGGTCAGGGTGCCGTCGAACCAGACCTGTGCATTGGCGTCCGGCACAATCACGCGAATGTTGGCATAGTCCATCGGCTGAACATAGACCGATGAGCTTTGGGTGTAGGAGTTTTGTCCATAGTCATAGTAGCCTGGAGATGAGTAGCCATAGTTGTAATA
>DASRSQ010000932.1:0-2952 GCA_035656475.1 Gemmataceae bacterium
TCACAACGGAACATCCGAAAATTGGCGTCTGCTGCCGAATCGCGCACGCTGATATAGACACAAAAAAAGCGACCGCCAGAAATGCCTGACGGTCGCGGCTGTTTCGGTCCATGGATGCCCTACACGACTTCGCGCAACGCCGGACGGTCGATGAGGTGTTGCGGCCGGCCGGTCGGGTCGATGATGTTGACGGTGTCGGGGTTGATGCCGAGGTTGCGATAGATGGTGGCGATAACTTCGCCAGGAGCCACCGGACGGTTCGCCGCGACTTCGCCGAGGCGATTGGTCGAGCCGATGACCTGGCCGGTGCGCATGCCGCCGCCGGCCATCAGACAGCAGCTGACCGGCGCCCAGTGATCGCGGCCGGCGCCGTTGTTGATTCGTGGCGTGCGGCCGAACTCGCCCCACACGACGACGGTCACGTCATTGAGCATGCCGCGCGTGTCGAGGTCTTCGATCAGGGCACTCAGGCATTGATCGAGCTTGCCGCCGTGGTCGCGAACGAGCGCAAAGTTCTGGCCGTGGCTGTCCCAGCGGCCGTAGCTGAGCGTCACGCAGCGCACGCCGGCTTCGACCAGGCGGCGTGCGACGAGGAACTGATCGTTGACGGTCGGCGCCCCGTCGTACTGGAACTGGTAGGGCTTGCCATCTCCGTAGCGATCGCGGACCGCCTGCGGTTCCTGCGAGATATCGAGCGCGTCGAGCAGCCGGCTGGAGGTCAACACGCCGAGGGCGCGTTCCTGGGCGGCGTCAAGCCCCTGGATGGCGCCATTCATGTCGACCTCTCGGCGCAGCGTATCGAAGCTGCGCATCAGGCGGCGGCGATCGTCCAGCTGATCGACGGTGATGCCGTTGAGGCGCATGTTGGCCATGCCCGGGCCATCGGGCTTGAAGGGGGCGTAGGCAGGTCCAAGGAAGCCGGCCTGGCCCGAATCGGACCAGGGACGATGCTGCGTTGGCGCGGCGAGGCCGACGAACGGCGGCACCGACGGATGGGCCGGGCCGCGCACCTTCGCCACGGCGGCGCCGATGCTCGGTCGGCCACCCATGTTGGCCAGCGACGAATGCTGCCAACCCGTCAGGCACTGGATCGCGTCATGGCGATCGACGCAGCCAGTGATCGAGCGGATGACAACGCACTTGTCCATGTTGCGAGCGATGCGCGGAAACGTCTCGCCGATCTGGATGCCATTGACGCTGGTCTGGATCGGATTGAATTCGCCGCGGATTTCGCGCGGCGCTTCGGTCTTGATGTCCCACATGTCCTGGTGGGGCGGGCCACCACCGAGAAAGACGTTGATGACGGCCTTGTGCGAATTCGAAGGCGCGTTGGCCTGAGCCTCGGCGCGATAGATGTCGGAGAGGGAGAAGGCGCTGGCGCCGAATGCGAAGGCGCCGATCTTGAGCATGCTGCGGCGTGTGATGCCGTCGCAGTAGCGCGAGGCAGGACCGGGAATGTTGAGCATGACGAGGCCCTTGGGTGGGATGGTCAGCTGCGCGGTTCGCCGATGGAATCGGATACCCCCCTGATTCCGGATTGGTCGAATCCGATCGCGCAGCCAAATGCAGTGTCATTCACAACCGTACAGCCCCGGTGGAACGGTGTCAAGGAGAATCTCCCTGGCACCGTTTCACGGGGAGCATTTCACTCCGAGGCAGGGCTTTTGTCTTCGAGCACCTGCAACGGCCGGCATTCTTCGTCGGGATCGCTCTGGTAACGCCAGCCAATAACGCCGCGCGGCGCGAAGTGATCGAAGACATACCATGCCAGTTCGTCCTCCTTTCGGAACGGCATTGTCGCAGTGCCTCGCACTGGGTCGAGCAGGTATGCTTCGACGCCATGCAATTCGTTCAGTGCCTCATCGAATTTGGCCTGGGCACGCTGACGATTCTCCATGGATTGCTGACTTCTGAGAAGTTGCTGCGTCTTGACGGGCGTTTTAGCCTTTTCGGCTCGCTCGATGTCACGCTGTGCGTGGAGCATGTCCAGCCAGTGTTCGCGAAGAGAGCCGGTGATGGAACGGAGATACGGGACAGCCTTGACCACTTCGCTCCACGTCCACAAGTGCAAGACCTGCATGCGCTTGGACCTATCGCGACGCGGTTTCATGGCTTTGCTCCTTTCCTGTCGATTGTCAGGGGCGATACGGGGGCGCTTGTCCTGGCCTCTATGATTATTGTAGACGTGTCCAATCGCGTCTGGAAAGCGAGTCGACCCATGTTTCCTTCTTTGAAAATCGCGCGGCTCTTCCGCATCAACGTTTTCATCCACTGGTCTTTCTGGCTGCTCCCATTGTGGGTGATGTTGAACCAGCACGAAGACTCCATTCTGCCGTTGTGGATGAACCTGACGCTGATTGCCGCCTTGTTCGGTTGCATCGTATTGCACGAGTTCGGCCATGCGTTGACGGCCCGGCACTTCGGGATTCGCACGCGCAGCATCACGCTGTCGCCGCTCGGCGGAATCGCCCAACTCGAGCGGATGTCGCATGAGCCAAAGGAAGAAGTCTGGATCGCGATCGCCGGTCCGATGGTGAATGTGGTGATCGCGGCCGGGCTCGGCACATTTCTGCTGTTGGGCATCATCCTCGATCCGAAGCTGTTCGAGACGGCGCCCGGAACTTTTCTCGGCATGCTGTTGCTGCTGAACATCGTGATGGTCGTGTTCAACATGATCCCCGCCTTCCCGATGGACGGCGGCCGTGTGTTACGCGCGATCCTCGCGGGTTCGATGGGCTTGCTGGAAGGAGCCCGTGTCGCGGTCATCGTGGGGACAGTGTTCGCGGTGTTGATCGGCGTTGTCGGCGTGTTCCTGTTCGGCAACCCGTGGATGGTGCTGATCGCCGCGTTCGTAATCTGGTCGGGCTTCCAGGAGCTGCGAGCGCTCGAATACGAGGAGCAACAACGGCGCGAAGCGGAGGAGGAGTTGTTCATCGTCGTGCCATCGAGCCG
>DASRSQ010000933.1:0-11652 GCA_035656475.1 Gemmataceae bacterium
CAGGTTGGGATCGACCATTTCGCAACCATCGCCCATCCGACGATCAAGCTATTCTGGGCATCCGTGCTCTTCGACAACAGCGGTTCCTCTCCAGAGATCCTCGCCTTTCTGCGCAAGGCCCTGGATTCGAAATCCGATGCAGGCGTCTTGCGCGAGATGTCCGGCCCGAACTTCCAGGCGTTTCGCGAGCGCGTCATCCGAACGTATGGCATTGGCCGAAAAACCAGGGTCGAGCTGGTCAAGAAGCACGACATGGAGCCACTGCCACCGTTTGGCAACGGATCAGGCTACAAGCGCAGCAGCGCCCGACTCACGCAGGGACCTGCGCTTCTCGCGGTGCGACCGGTGAAACAGCAAGGGGAGCTCATCATCCGCGATCTCAAGACCGGCAAGACCAGCACGCGCCCGATCCCACAGCCCGCCGGCTTCAAGCCTCAGTTTGATTTCGTCAGTTACTTCGATGATCCAGTCCTCACTATCAACAAGAATGGCGATCTGTTCATTCTCTGGACCATCGGCGGCAATGGGGATCATGGCATCGCCATGCTCAAGAAGGGAGCGGATGCATTCCTGGTCAAGCGCGTGAAGCTGGAGCTGGCCAATTGCCTGGTTGTGCCGGACCCGAGCGGAAACTGGTATCTGATCAGCGGCGCGCCGCGATGCACCGTCCATCGCGTCACGGATGAATTGAAGCTGGTCGCCATCGGTGAGTTTGCTGGCAGGGGGCATCATAACACGGACGTTCTCGATGCGTGCTTTCTGTCGCGGAACGTATTGCACCTGTTCTGGGGGGACGTTCTCGCCGGCGGCAATCACCTGCGCATGCGCTGCGTCGATTTCGATGTGACGGACAAGAAATGGCTTCACGATCGCGAGATTTACCGCCTGGACAAATTCGTGAGTTCCGCGAATCGGCCCACCGTGCTACAACTTGCGAACGGCTCGCTTCACTATCAATGGCACGTCAACGAAGGCGAGCGCCCGAGTGCTGCCTCGGGCCTTTATTACCTGGCCGAATCGGAGAACAAACAAATCAAGCTTGCCAACAGCTATCAGAATTGCGCGGTCCGCGCGGGCGATCACATTATTTCTTGCTACACCCTGGACAATGCTCCCGACAAGGTTTTCTTCCGCGTCATCAGCCACGGGGTTCCTGGGCCGATCACGGAAATCGTGGCCAGCAAGCAAGCGTTATGGACGGAGAACCTGCTGCTTCATTTTGATGGCGAGCGCATCTGGTTCATGAACTCGCTCGCCACGCAGGCGCTGTACGAGCTGAAGCTGTCCGACTCGAAGTAAGCAGGCGATCAGCGCAGAATCGCGTCGATGATCTGGCCGTCGCACAGGGTGACGGGGCGGTTGAGGCGGTCGCGGACCTCCATCTGCGGCTCGATGCCGAGGCAGTGGTAGATGGTGGCGGCGAGGTCGGCGGGGCGTGTCGGGTTGGTCGCAGGCTCGGAGGCATAGCGGTCGCTGGAGCCGTGGATGGCGCCGCCGCGGATGCCGCCGCCGGCGAGGACGCTGGTGAAGAGCTTGCCCCAGTGATCGCGGCCGTCGCGTCCGGCGCCGGCGCCGCCGACCACCGACTGGCCGACGCGTGGCGTGCGGCCCATTTCGCCGGTCCACACGACCAGGGTGTCGTCGAGCATGCCGCGCTGTTCGAGATCGTCGAGCAGGGCGGAGAAGGCGAGGTCGGTGACCGGGCACAGGCGTTCGCGCAGGTCGATGAAGTTGCGGTTGTGCGTGTCCCAGTACACGCTGACGTTGGTGATGCCGTCGTTGGGCCAGAAGACGGTGACGATCGGGACGCCCGCTTCGATGAGGCGGCGCGCCTGCAGGACCGACTGGCCGTGGATGTTCATGCCGTAGCGTTCGCGGACGCTGCGGGGCTCGCGGGTCAAGTCGAAGGCGCGCGTCACCTCGGGGGCAGCGAGCAGCGAGAACGCACGCTGATAGTGCGACTGCATCGCCTGCACCGATCCGCTATCTTCCATGGTGCGAACCTGTTGGCCGACGCTGCGCAGCAGCTCGCGGCGACCGCCGGTGCGGAGCGGCGTCAGCTCGGCGGACAGCGCGAAATCGCCGACGCGGTAGTTCGGCAGCGAGGCGTCCTCGTCGATGCGCATCGGATGATAGAGCGGGCCCAGCCAGCCGCCTCCCTGGCCGTGGCTTTCCTCGACGAAGCGCGGCGAGCCGTTGGGGACACGCGGCATCATCGATACGAACGGCGGCAGCGGCCCGCGGCCACGCCCCAGCTTCGACAGGATCGCGCCATAGCTCGGCCAATCGTCGCTCAGCGGTCCCGGCGGCGCCGGCTTGCCGGTGAGCAAGAAGTGCGTCGCCGTCGTGTGGCCGACGTCGTTGTGCGTCATCGACCGGATGAGCGCAAGCTTGTCGGCACGCTGCGCCAGTCTTGGCAGGTGTTCGCAGATTTGCAGGCCAGGCACCGTCGTCGCGATCGGCCGAAATTCGCCGCGATAGGCCTCGGGCGCGTCCGGCTTCATGTCCCAGGTATCTTGCTGCGCCGGCCCGCCCCACATGAAGAGGAGGATGCACGCCTTGGCCGGCCGACGCCGAGCCGGCTGCGCGTGCAGCAATTCCGGCAAGCCGAGTCCGAACAGGCTGAGGGCGCCAGCGCGCAGGAACTCGCGGCGATGGACGGCGGGATTGAACCGGAAACTCGGGCACGCGGAGGTGGTCATACCCAATAATTTAGCCGCTCGACCCACAGATATGCGAGGTGATTTTAGCAAATTATCGGGACTATTCATTCGCGTGTGCGCAATCAAGCGTCGTCATCGTCCGCTCGGCGGTTTAGCGCGCCAGATCGCCGCGTGAACGTTGCGTCGTGGCGAGAGGTGCGGTGCGCTAAACCGCCGAGCGGACGATGACGACGCTTGACCGCGCACAAACTTCATTGCGACTCAATTGCCCTGTCGCCTGTGCCGATGTTAGGGATGGCGCGACCGCGTTGACGGCTAGCGCAGGCGCGCCTATGATGAAGTAGCGAGACTTTGCCGATTGTATCGAGATCAAAGTCATGTTGATGTCCACTTGCTGCTGTCGCTGCACCTGTCTTTCGGCGATTTCCGGATGATGTTCCCGGGGATCGCCTCGTCATTTCTTTCATCCACGAATCTCACGACAGGAGCGGCTCCATGGCCACCGACTTGCGCTTGAAGGAAGGTCTGCACGAAATCACCGAGGCGATCGTCGCCACCTACACCGAATGCAATCACATCAATCATCTCGGGCATCGGCCGCTGCCAAGCCGGGATGCGGTGATCGACATTCTCGCGGACCTGACCGAAATCCTCTTCCCCGGTTTCGGCCGACGGCAGAACCTGCACATGGGCAATGTCGAGTACCACGTTGGCGACCTCATCGACGGGCTCCATGACAAGCTGACCCAGCAGATCGCTCGCTCCATGCGGCACGACTGCGATCCAACGGCGCCGGTCCTCGACTTCGAGGCACTCGCCCAGCAGAAGACCATCGAGCTACTGACGAAGCTGCCCGACCTGCGTTACACGCTCCAGCAAGATGCAGAATCTGCGTTCCTCGGCGATCCGGCCGCCAAGAGCCATTACGAAATCGTTTTCTGCTATCCGGGCCTGGAAGCGATCACGATCTATCGCATCGCCCATGAACTGCTGCTGCTCGGCGTTCCGCTCATCCCGCGCATGATGACCGAGTTCGCTCATTCCAAGACCGGCATCGACATCCATCCCGGCGCCCGCATCGGCCCCGGCTTCTTCATCGATCACGGCACCGGCGTCGTCCTCGGCGAGACATGCGACATTGGCAAGAACGTGAAGCTCTACCAGGGCGTGACGCTCGGTGCCTTGAGCTTCCCGCGCGATGCGGCGGGCAACATCATCCGTGGAATGAAACGCCATCCTACCCTCGAGGACGACGTCGTCGTCTACGCCAACGCGACCATCCTTGGGGGCGATACCGTCATCGGGCATCATGCCGTCGTCGGCTCGAGCGTCTGGCTCACGCATGGCGTCGAGCCGTACACGGTGGTTACGCTGGAGAAGCCGTCGTTGCGGATCAAGAGCCCGGAAAAGCAGACGGCCAGCAATTTTGAGATCTGATGCGTCGCATATTTCGCACAGAGCGTTGCCAGAAACGCACACATTTGGCCGCCGGCGCTCAGATCTCGTACGAGCAGGTGACAACGATTTCATTCGCCAGGATCGGCACCTCGGTCACCTTCATGACCAGGTGTTGCGCCAGTTGCTTGGCGTGAAAGGAATGCGTTTCTCCCCGCAAAACCAGGCCTTGGGAGTGGACCAGCAGTTGGAAGCCCCAAAGCCGGCCGTTGAGGTGTTTCCGCACCTCCGCTGCGAGCCGATCCATTTCTTCGTGGCGACTGAACTCGAGAGTCTGGTTCATAGGCGGTTCCGCTGGGGGATAATGCGCGTTCCTGTGGATATGGATGACAGGGAAATAGCAGGCTACGTGCCGAAGACGCCATGTAGGCCTTTTTTTCCTGTAATTTCACGGAGGCGCCTGGTCAGGTCGCTTGTTTGAGAACTTCGTCGTGTAGATTTCGCTCAGCATTCGCTGAATGGTTTCTCCCACCTTGTGCAGCTTGTTGTGCACCTTCGCCAAACTTGCAGTTGTTTGAAAAAAAGGGACGGGCATGTGCTTTGCATTGCGAGGCGTGCTCGATGCAAAACGCATCGCGACTGGAAACCATCAACGCGAGGAATGTGCGATGACGCCAATTCAGACTGCAGCCCAGTTCGCCGCGTATGTCTGGTACACGAACACTCGCCGGGCGCCTCGGGAGGTCGTGGAGAAGGAAGCGCAGCGGTTTGCAAGGAAGCACTGGCGAAGTTTCATGCCGGTGGCGCACGATGGCATGGGCCGACTTCTTCTGGAAATCGCGAAGCCGCGCAAGGTTTCGCGCAAGCGGTGCAAGTCGCGCGTCGGGGCTAGGCCGGTGGCGTGTTCCGCCTAAATCATCAAACTCAAGTTTCGGCTTATCAGCCCGACGCGAGCGCGAGGAATACGCTGTAAGGATTCCTCGCTTACGCATCGGGCTTTTCGTCCGCGAGTCCGTTTGCCTGCAAAAACGCCTCTTTCCACCGGTAGTGGTCGAGCAGGCCAGCGGTGGATCGGCCGAGGATGTGATGGGCGATGTAGAGCGCCTCGATGGAGGCGAGGCCGTTGTCTGGGTCGGTGCCGAGCTTGGAGACGCGCGGGTAGGCTGTGGTCCAGCCGGCGAGGGAGCGTGGCGGGACGGCGGCGAAGCGCGTGTTCATCCGCGCCGCCGAGCGCCAGCTGCCGTCGAGCAACAGGACGCCCGCGGCGCGATCCGCCTCGCCGAGCGGCGGCCCGTCGGCGGCGAGGCGGATGTAGCCGTCCAGCGGACCGAGATCACGCGCAGGATACGTCACGATGCGCACGTCGGCCCGGCCACGCAACGGTAGAATCGAGCACTTCTTCGGATTCTCGCGCGGATCGCGCACGATGATCGTGATCGGATAATCAGGCATGAATCTCGTGATCCACCGTCGGGCGCCAGACGAAGTAGGGTGCGGGAAACGCACCGTGTGGGGCAGTAGAGGTTCGGGATGCGTTCTTCGGCGGACGAACGCATCCCTGGAAGAATATCGTCGCTGACGGTGCGTTTCACGCACCCTACGCGGGCCACCCCTACAATTATAGCAGGCGAGATAGCGGTCACTTTCTTTCTCTCAAGGAGACCGATCATGCATCTGGAACTCAAGTACTGCTCGATGTGAAATTACGAACCGCAGGCCGTCAGTTTGACGACCAAGCTTCTCAATGCCTACAAGCAACGCATCGCTGACCTGACGCTCATCCCCGCAAGCGGAGGGTGTTTTGAGCTGAAGGTGGATGGTGAGCTAATCTTTTCGAAGCTGCAGACAGGCCGATTCCCCGATGAAAAGACGATGATCGACGCCGTTGGCCAGCGGCTGCGTTGAGGCAGTTTCACTCGAAGAAAACGCCTGGGCGGAACGAACCGTCCAGGCGTTTCTGTTTCTTTACAGGGGACGTGAAAAAAACGGAATTGCAGATTACAGGACTTAGGTAGTTCCGGTAAAATTTAATTTCCAATATTCCAGCGATTGGGACCAAACCAAAAGATGGCACGGACGTTATAGTTTTGACGCAGAGTCCCGTTTGATTGACACCAGGGCGCTCGGGGCGGAAGAATTGCCCCTGGCACTCATTGCGAATGCATCGATGGGGATCGACGTGATATTTTCCCCTCTCCGCAAATATGGGTTATTCCCGCGCACTTGGGCGCATTCCTCCCTGTTATTTTTTCAAGTTTTCTCGGAACGCCCGTTACAAGCCTCCTGCGCGAACTAATCGATTCATGCTGGTAAACCTGATTCAGGCAACGTCTGGAAAGGCTCTCATACATGTTCTCGTTCAATCTGGGCCGTTGGTTGAAGTCTTGGACGCGTCGTCGGGCGAAGCCGATCGTGAAGAATCCTCGCATTCGGTTGAATCTGGAGGAGCTCGAAACGCGCCTGGCGCCGGCGATTTCGTGGATTGGCCCATCGGGCGGGGCGTGGAGCAACAACGCCAACTGGAGCCAGCCGCTAGTGGCGGGCGCGGACCTGGTGTTCCCGGCGATTTCGGCCGCGAAGACCAGCGTGGACGACCTTGCGGGCTTCAGCGTCAATTCCATCACGTTTTCGCCGGGCTCGACGGCCGGGTACACGCTGACCACCAGCGCCGGAGTCACGCTCACGCTAGGGGGCGCATCGACGATCATCACGGACATGTCCGGGTTCAATGGCACGAACGGCGCGTTCCAGGGGGACGTGATCAGCATGCAGATCGCCCTCAACGGCGGGGCGGGCACGCAGGCGGTCGACATCAGCAGCAGCACCTTGACCTTCAGCGGCGGCTCCCTGAGTGGAACCTCGCAGATGACGGTACAGGGAGGCGGCACGCTGGTCATGAACCAGGCGAACACCTTTGGCGCCGGCGAAGCGCCCCACGTTAGCCAGGTCACCATCTCTGGCAACACGCTCGTGCAGATGACCAACAGCAACGCCTTCGGTGACGCCGCCAACCCCGTCACGGTCAACCTGGGCTCGGAGATTCAGGTCTCCGGCGGCATCACCGGACCCTACAACGTCAAACTCTCTGGCTTCGGCCTGGGCAGCAATAGCGGCGATACCAGTCCCCTCCAGAGCATGACCGGCTCAAACAACGCCTGGACCGGAAGCATCACCTTCGATACCTCCGGCACTGCCGGGAGCATGTATTTCACCGTCGGCAGCAACAACAGCTCCGGCGGCGGATCCAGGTTCACGATCTATGGCGTCATCAGCGACAGCGGCTCGGGCAGCAACCTCAGTAAATGGGGGCAAGGGGACCTTGTCCTCGTCAACGCCAACCAGTACGGCGGCACCACCACCCTCAAGGCCGGCAACATTATCGTCCAGGACCCGCAGGCGTTTGGTCCCAGCAGCTCACAGCAAGTCTTCATCCCCACGGGTTCGCTGCAGCTCAACTACATGGGCGCCAGCATTACCGGCGTGACCAACACCGTCAATCCGACGATCACCACCAGCGCGGCGCATGGATTCGTGGTTGGGCAGCAGATCACCATTGCCAATGTGGTCGGCGCAACGGGGGTGAATGGCACGTTCACGATCACGTCGGTGCCAACGCCGACAACGTTCACGATCGCGCTGGCGTCGGCGCCTGGCGCGTACCTGTATGGCGGATCCGCGAACCCGCCTTATGTGGGGCCATCCCCCTACATTCTGATGAACACCGCGCCGGCGATCATCACGGGAGCAAGCTGGTCGGCCGGCGTTGCCACGATTTCGGCCAGCAACACCTTCACCACAGGCCAGACCGTCACCATCAGCGGTATGACCCCCGCCGGCTACAACGGCACCTACACGATCCTCAGCGCCAACGGCAGCAGCTTCACCTATGCCCTCGCCGCCAATCCTGGGACCGCAACCGCGTTCGGCAATGCCACCGTCGCGCAGACCGACAAGAATCCCTACGTCGGTTTCTTGATGAACTATCCGCTGATCCTGTCCGGTTTCACTTTGAACAATGTCTTCGGCGCCAATGCCTGGTCCGGCACCGTTTCGATGACCTCTGGATCGTTCTTCAACGTCGCCAACACTCCCGTCTTCACCACGGTCAACACGCAGCTCGACATCACTGGCGTGATTTCCGGCAACAGCGCCTCCCTGACCAAACAGGGCGCCGGAAACCTTATCCTCGAACCGACCGACATCCTCAGTCCCGCCTCGCCGACCCTCGCGAGCACTTACCGAATCGTCACACTTAACGATGGCTCGAGCGTGCTCGCCCAGGCAGGCACTGGCACGAGCAACCTCTACACCGGCGGCGCGAGCATCCAGGGAGGCGTTGTCACGCTCGAAGATTCGCAAGGGCTCGGCCCGATTACCAGCACCGCGACCACCACGGTGTTCAGCGGTTCCTCGCTCCATCTGGTCGCGAACGTCGGCCACGTCGATTCCGTCAGCGGCCAGGACAAATCCCTGGAGATCTACGCTCCCCTGCAACTTCTGGGGGGTAGCGGCCCGTCTGGCGAAGGCGCCCTCGACAGCATCAGCGGCATCAACATCTACAAGCAGAACCCGAACTACACCCAGGCCGGCCTTCCCAGGGACATGATCACGGTCAACCAGGGCACCGCCATCGGCGTCCTCCCTGAGCCCGTCGAATCCGATTCCAACGCCTACCTCACGGATGATTACAGCCTGACCCTGGAAGGCCTCCTTGGCAATAGCAATGGCGGATTTAGCGCCGCCAACTGGATCAGCAAAGTCGGCGGCGGCAACCTCATTCTGCCCACTGCCAACACCAACTTCTACGGCTCATGGGACATCAAGCAGGGCTGGGTAACGGTACGGAACGAATGGTCGCTGGGCGGCCTGCAAGGCGGCAAGGCGCCGAACAAGGCCCAGGGCGCCTACTTCAACACGACCGTCGAGAGCGGCGCCGCCCTCATGATTGTGCCGCTGGTCTCCAACTCCAGCATGACTCTCGCAACGAATCTGATCCTGCAGGGCGAAGGCATCACGCATGCATTCTCCAAGATCAATGACATGGGCGCCGTCGAAAACCTGAGCGGCGTCACCACCCTGACCGGCCACATCACCCTGGAGGGGCAGGTCGGCCTGGGCGTCGAATCGATCTTCCCCGGTATCGTCAGCGATCTGACCACGACCAACGAAATCACCCAGGCGCTCCCCCCGGGATCGACGCTCGTCAACAAGCCGTCGATCCCCTCGACAATCAACATCGCCAACACGCTGGCCAAGGCCGGCGTGTCGCAGTACGCGCAAGTGGTCGACACCGGCTCCACCAGCTTCGACGGGACGATCAATTACACGAACTTCGCCGGCGATCAAATCGAAATCTATTATGGCCCGCGCGGCACGCCCGGCAGCCGACTGTTGTTTTCCGGTACGTTCGGCACGCCCGGGGCGCCGGCCAGTGGCTCGTTCGCCTTCAACAACTTTGCCGCCCCTGGACCCGGCGATTCCACCGAAATCGAAATTGTCATCAACAAGGGCAACTCCAGCGCCGGCAGCAGCACCTGGAGCTACAACGGCTCGATCAATGTCAATCCCGTCTACTTCACCGGCGGCATCACCAAGGTCGGCTCACAACGCCTCGTCCTGGAAGGCAACGGCATCTATCAAGGCGGCGTCGACATCCGCCAGGGCGTCGTCCAGATCAACAACGACACCGCCCTCGGCCAGCCCCAATCCGCGGGCGACGGCCTGACCTTCGGCACCAACGTCGAGGCCGGCGCTGCCCTGGTCATCGGCCCCACCATCGCCAACCAGACCGGCGGCATCTCGCGCGGCCTCTCCGTCTGGGGCAATCACCTCACCCTGCATGGCACCGGCAACAGCACCTTCGGCTACGCCCCGCTCACGGTCCTCAGCGACGATAACCTGTGGACCGGCCCCGTGACGCTCCGTTCCACGCTCTCCCTCACCTTCCAGGGGACCCTGGCCAACAGCGTCCTGCCCGATGACCCGGTCAGCATCGATTTCTCGGGACTCCTCGGCACCAATGCCACCATCGATGTCGCCACCACCACCGTCGCCAGCTCCACCGTCAGCGGCGTCGAAACCTTGACCTTCGGCGGCACCATCACCGGCGGCACGTTCACCATGACCATCTACGATGGCGTGAAACTGACCGGCACGACCGTCGCCAACAGCAACGTCATCAGCGGCCTCGCCAGCACCACGCAGCTCTCCGTCGGCATGATGGTCTCCGGCGCCGGCATTCCCGCCGGAAGCCGAATCATCGCCAAGACCGCCAACTCGATCACTCTGGATCACACTGCCAGCGCGGGCGCGACGATCACGGTCTATTTCTCCTTCACGACCGCGCCCATCGCCTACAGCGTCGACCCGTACACGCTCATCAATAACATCCAAAACGCCCTGGCGCTCGATCCCAACGTCACGAACTTCCAGAACAACGTGCTGCTGTCGTTCGTCAGCCCGACCATCGATGTGGCGCCGAACGCCCGCATGAACATCATGGGCGCGATCGACGATGGCAATTCCGGTTCGGTCGCGCCCGATCCGTCCTCGGACCTGATCGTGTCGGGCGGGGGCGAGGTGACGTTCAATGGCGCCAACACCAACACCTACCGGGGCACCACCTACATTCAGCAGGGCTCGCTGACGCTGAGCAACACGCTGAACACGCAGCCGCTGGGTTCGTCGCCGCTCAATGCCGGCTCCCAGTCGCTCATCCTCACGAACGCGGTCGCGGGGCAAACGTATTTCAAGTTGAGCTTCGCCGGTCAGACGACGGCGCCGATTCTTTATACTGGCACGAGCGCCGATGCGCTCGCGATCCAGGCCGCGCTGGCCGGCCTGAGCACGATCAACGCGGGCAACGTGTCGGTTATCCAGGGCAACGCCGGCATCTTCCTGGTGCGCTTCAACAACGGCCTTGCCAACACCAGCACCGTCCTCGTCGCGGCGATCGACACCACGCATCCGCTCGGCATCGTTGCGGGCACAACCATCGTGGCGGGCATTGAAGGAGGCACGGAAGTCGCCAACAACGCCCAGATTCAGCTCGAAGGGGGCATCCACGTCAACAACGAGCCGCTCGTCCTGCAGGGACAGGGCAGCAATCTCGAGCCGACGGTGCAAACCTTCACGGTAGGGGGGGACACGACGGGGAGCTATCAGCTCAACTTCAATGGCGCGTCGACGCCGATCTCGCCGAATCCGGGGAGCATCAACTACGACAGCACGGCGGCCGAGATCCAGGCGGCGTTGCAGAATCTGCCCACGGTCGGCGGCGCCGGCGGTCAGGTCCGGGTCATCCAGACGGACGTCAGCCCCGGCCTGAGCGATCAACAGACGATCACGTTCAACAATAGCTGGAGCGGCGGCACGTTCCAGCTGCAGTTCGGCCCGACGCCGTCCGATCCCAACGTCTACGTCACGCCGGCGATCAGCTATGACGCGAGCAGCTACTTCAACACGGCTGCCAACATCTCGCAGGCGTTGAAGTCGCTGGGGAACATTGGCGGCGCTTTCGGTCAGGCCGACGTCAGCGGAAGTTTCCTGGCGGGAGGGGAAACCTTCAAGATCACTTTCACCGGTGCGCTGGCCA
>DASRSQ010000934.1:0-28699 GCA_035656475.1 Gemmataceae bacterium
GAGCTCGCTTCGCAGCTTCCAGGCGTGGCCCGGGTTGAAGGGGCTGAAGTCCTTGATGCCGTGCGTCTGGATCGCTTTGCCGATGGGCTCGAAGTAGGTTTTGCCGTGCTCCTTGACGAGCGATTTGAAGAAGGCCATGCCGAGCATTTCGCCTTCGCCTTCGTAGATACAGGGCGCCAGATACTCGTGGACATTGTCGCCGAGGAGATGGCCGTGCAGGAACGAACGGCCGCCGTGCGTCTTCATGAACAGCTCGATGGCGGCTTCCTTCTCGGCTTCGCTGCCAAAGATCTTGGCGATGATGCATTCGAGTTCGCCGCGATAGCCTTGATCGATCAGCCAGGAACCCCAGGCGACGAGGGCGTCGGTGCCAGCGATGAGGGCGGCGAGGCGGGCGATGCGGCGTTTCACGAGTTCTCGGACGACGATCGGTTGGCCGTAGGTTTTGCGGAACTGGCCCCAGGGCAGGATGTTGGCCATGAAGACGCGCATGGCGGCCGACGCGCCGGCGGCGAGCGACAGTCGGCCGAGGTTGAGGCCGTGGTACGCGATGGTGAGGCCATCGCCGCTGGGCGGGACGAGCAGGTTTTCCTTGGGCACGCGGAACTTGTTGAACTTCATGCCGACGTTGTAGGCGTGCTTGAGCGCGTACAGGCCGTAACGCACGATTTGCCATTCCTCGCATTCCGCCGCCGGCAACTCGGCGATGAGCACGGCGGGTTTTTTGTCGATCATCGCCACGAGGCCGATCATGCGGCCCGGCACGATGTTGGTGATGAACAGCTTCTCGCCGGTGACTTCATAATGGTCGCCGACCAGCGTCGCGGTTGTCTTGAGAGCAGTGAGGTCGGAGCCGGCGCCGGGCTCGGTCAGGGCAAACGCGGAGATCTTGCGGCCTGTCGCGAGGATTGGCAGCAGGCGTTCCTTCTGTTCGTCGCTGCCGAAGGTACGCAGGGGATCGACCGCGCCGATGCAGCCGTGGACGGATGCCATTGCGGAGGTCATGGAATCGAGGACGCCCATCTTGGTGAGGAAGGGAGCGAAGCGGACGAAGGGCGCGCCGGTGCCGCCGTATTTCGGATCGATGAGGAGGCCCCAGTAGCCGGCGCCGGCGAGTTCGTCGATGGTCTCGGCCGACAGCTTCTTGTCCTGGTTGAGCAGCGTCTTCTCATCGCGGCGTCGTTTGATGATGGCCAGCGACTGATTCATGACATTGTCGCATGGCAACGACGTCGGCGGCGCCGGGGCCTGGAACAATTCGAGCGGAACCTTGCCATCCCAGATCGCGCGATGGATCGGACTCGCCGCCGTCTGAAAGCGAAACAGGCGGTCGACCTGTTCGTCGGCCTTGTCGACGGCCCCCAGGCGTTTGGCTTCCTCCTCGCTCTTGCCGCCCATGCGTAGCGCGGTCTCGGCAAAGCTCTGGGATTCTTTCTCGTTCGTCTGGGTGGCTGGATTCATGAACGACTCCATGTCCGCAGATAGATGAGCCGTGATTATTGTAACGAAATCCTGCCACGTCTGTGAAAAGCCGGGCGCTGAGTTTTCTTGCGAAACATTAATTAATTTTTCTGAAACTCAGGTTATTCGGAAGAGGTATGGGGAGGAGTCAACATCGGCATTTTCAACCAATAATGTCTGCGGCGCGCGCTCAAAACGCCGCAGGCATTCGCCCTTCTTATCACGATGCCGCGGCGCGCGCCCAAAGCGCCGTAGGCATTTTTCTTATTTTTCACCTCGCGCCGATTGACATCGTCCCGGTTCGACCTTATCAATGATCCTTGGCGTTCGCCCAGGAAAAACCTGAATAATCGTGGATGGCCCGACGTCAAGAATCGGGAAAATTTCGGCAGTTAGTGCTTGCGTGCGTGTGCCGCAGCGATTAGAAAATCGGCTCAGTGCTTTCCCTCGGCGAACGATGGTCGTTACCGCACGGAATAGGGAAAGATCAGGCGAGGACTGCCCAATAGGCGGGTAGCCTCTATTCAACAAAGGTGGGGCAACATGTTGCGTGGTTTGATTGCTGGTTCGATGGTCCTGGCCGGTGCTGCTTTCCTCATGGATGGCGCGGCCCAGGGTGGCGACAAGAAGGAAGTCACGATCAAGCTCATCATGCAGAAGGCGCACGCCGGCAAGAACTCGCTGCTCAGCAAGGTCATCAAGGGCGAGGCGAGCGACGCCGAGAAGAAGCAGCTGGTCGAATACTACACCAAGATGGAAAAGCTGGTTCCGGCAAAGGGTGACGAAGAGGCCTGGAAGAAGACCACCCACATTCTGCTCGAGGCCGCCAAGGGCAACGACGCCGAAGCCCTGAAGAAGGCTTCGAATTGCGCGGGCTGCCACAGCGTGTTCAAGGGCAAGAAGAAGTAAGCGCGTTCGCACGATTGTCAGGCCCGCTGATCCGTCAGCGGGCTTTTTTTATGGGCTCAACCATGCTCGACGGTCCCTCCGTTGCCTCGGCCTTGACCCGCTGTGGCGTGACGCACGTCATCTGGATTCCCGACAGCGAACTGGGAACCTGGGACGCTGCGTTGTCGTCGACATCGGGCCTGACGCTTGTGCGCGTGTGCCGCGAGGGGGAGGCTTTCGGCGTGGCAGCGGGCCTAATTCTCGGTGGCAAGAAGCCGATCGTGCTCATCCAGTGCACGGGCCTGTTCGAAGCCGGCGATGCCCTGCGCAACGTGGTCCACGACATGAAGCTGCCGATTTTCTTCGTCGTCGGCGTGCGCAGTTATTACTTGCATCAACAACATGCAACCGCCGACACGTGCCCCGTGTTCACCGAGCCGATCATGAAGGCCTGGCAGGTGCCGTACGTGCTGCTCGATCGCAGTAATTGCGCGGATGACCTGGCGAACGCGTATCTGCAGGCTCGGGCGCAGGGCAGGGCAGGGGCGGTGCTGATCGCGGAATAGCGCCTTGTAGTGCGGCGGCTGGACGCCGCTTTCGCATGTGCTTTCTTCTTAGCGAGCCATGAGTCGCTCAAAGAAAATGCGAAAGCGGTGTCGAGTCACCGCATTCCAAAGAAATGCGAAAGCGTTACTTGAGCAGCGGCGGCGGCGGAATGGGGCCATTCAGCTCCGGCGTCTGAACGCCGATGCCCTTGCCGTAGATGCGGAGCGTCTCCCCCTCGCGCAGCGTCTGGTCCGGCGGGCGAATCGGCATCGGCTGCAGAACGTAGGTGAAATAGCGTACGTCGCGGATCGTCCACGGGATCAGGTTCTCGCTGATGAAATCGAGTCCGGGCAGCTCATACCACGGCGCACGCACGCGCTGTTCCACATCGAGCGTGTCGAAGCCATCCTTGACGATGCGGAAGCGGTACTTTCCATAGTAGGTGAACGGCTTGTCGACCGGCGAGCCGCCGATCGGTTGGTCCTTTTCATCGTAGACGATGGCGTTGACGGCGTCGGGGTACGGTTCGGTGATGATGACCATGCGGCGTTCGACGCAGCCGTTGACGCCGGCGAGCAGGAAAAGCCCGGCGAGCAGGGTCAGCCATCGTGAAGCCGATTTCCGCATGCGCGTACCTGCGTGAATTCCCATGTCGGTTGTTTGAGGATTAAGGGACAAGGCATATAACGAGGAAAGCGAAACACGTCAAGCGATTTCACTTGGCGGCCTGCCAAGCTGGGGTAGATCGGGTGATCGGATATAACGAGATTGAGTACGCAAGCCACACGGACGTGGGAGTTCGCCGCAGCCATAATCAGGACTCCCACGTCGTCATGCCGGCCGCGGACGAGGAGCACTGGCGCGAGACCGGACACGTCTTTCTGGTGGCCGACGGCATGGGGGCCCACGCGGTGGGCGAGCTGGCAAGCAAGATGGCCGTCGACAATATTCCGCACATCTTTTCCAAGCACGCCGCCGGCGGCCTGATCCCCGCATTGCGTCGCGCCTTTGTCGAAGCCAACACCATCATTCACACGCGCGGCAAGCAAAACCGCGAATTCGAAGGGATGGGCACGACGGGTACCGCGCTCGTATTGCGCCCCGAAGGGGCATGGGTCGGCCACGTCGGCGATAGCCGGGCTTATCGCATCCGTGCCGGCGTCATCGAACAGCTCAGCTTCGATCATAGCCTGCTCTGGGAGCTGGCCCGCCGGCAGCGCAAGGATCCTGACGAACTGACCGGCATCCCGTCCAACGTCATCGTCCGCTCGCTCGGCCCGGAGTCGGCCGTTCAAGTCGACGTCGAGGGCCCGCACCCGCTCGAGCGCGGCGACATCTTTCTTCTGTGCAGCGACGGCCTGTCCGGCCAGGTCAACGACCGCGTCATCGGCGCCGTCGCCACGGCGCTGCCTGTCAACGAGGCGGTTCGTTTCCTTGTGCACATGGCCAACCTGCAGGGCGGCCCCGACAATACCACCGTCATCATCGTGCGCGTCGGCGGCGAGCCGCGCGTGGGAGGTGTTGACAGCAGTGCCGAGGTCGTCTTTCGCGCCGACAAGGATTCCAAGCCAGTCGTGCCTCGCTTCGCCCTGGCCATGTACTACCTCAGCAAGATTCCCTGGCACTTCGTCATGTTCGCGCTGGGCATCGCCCTCGCCGTGTTCGCGATCATCCTGTCGATGCTCGGCGGCGAAAGCGCCTTGTTGGCCCTGATGTTCGGCGGCTTCGCCATCCTCACAGGCATCGTCATCATGATGGCCCAAAACATCCGCGAATCGCGACGTTCTGGCAATGCGCCCGAGCAGCGCATCATCCAGGTCTATCGCCAGACGCCATGCCCGCTGGACGCCGCCATATACGAACGGCTGGTGCAGTCGGCGAAGACGCTGGAAGACAGCATCAAGGAAAAGAACTGGGAATATGACGCCCGTAGCTATCAGGCGCATCTGAAACTCGCCGCCGCCCACTTTAAGCAGAATCGATTGCGGGACGCATTTCGCGAGCAGTGCCGGGCCATGCTAGTGCTGATGGATGATGTGCACCGCTACCGCGGTAAGAACGAGGACTTCAAACCGCTGTGGTAATCGGCGAGCCGTGACACGTAAGCATCCGGGTTACGGCGCCAGTCGCTCGATGATCCACGCATTGCCGTCGCGGCGATAGCGCAGACGGTCATGCAATCGATTGGTCCGCCCCTGCCAGAATTCGATCACCTCGGCCAGCACACGATAGCCGCCCCAGTGGGCCGGTCGCGGCACGCTCTCCGCTTGTGCGAATCGCTCCAGCAACGCCGCCAGTCGCTCTTCGAGAAACTCGCGATTGGGAATCACCTGGCTTTGTGGCGATGCCAGAGCCCCAAGCTGGTGCCCGAACGGCCGCGTGCGGAAATAGGCGTCCGATTCCTCCGCACTGATCGATTCGACTCTGCCCTCGACGCGGATCTGCCGCATCAGCGGTCCCCAGTAAAAGACGAGGGCTGCGCGCGGGTTTTCGCGAAGCGATGAGGCCTTGCGGCTGCTGTAGTTCGTGTAGAACACGAACCCGCGCTCATCGAAGCCGCGCATCAGCACCATCCGCGCGGACGGATTGCCCGCCGCATCGGCGGTTGCCAGCGTCATCGCACTTGGCTCAGTCAACTCGGCAGTTTCGGCGTCAAGATACCATTGCGCGAAGAGCGCGAAGGGATTGGCAGGTGCGTCCTGTTCCAGCAGATTGGGTTCGTTGGACATGGTGTGAGCGAAAAAAAAAATGTCCCACTGTCGAGTACCTCGGCGTCGCCCAGTCACCGAAGCCATCAATCAGCGGGACTATGTCATAATAGCGCTTTAATATTTTGTTTCAAGTGGGCTTATCCAAAAAAGTTCCCGCTTTTTGCGATTTTTCTTAAGTTCCTTAACTAAATTCATGTAACACAATAATTTTGTCGCGCCATCAGCGAAATGTTCTTGTTACTCAAAATACTCAACTGCACGTGGGCTGTTAGAAACGTGGTAATGAATCACTTCGGGCAGCGAATAACTTATCGGACAGGCCAGGCTTATAATGGTATCAAGAACTGGCATAGCCAAGGTATCGAAAATGGTCCAGCTGATCGCCTTGCGTCGATGCGCCGCGCTGCTGGCCGTGCTGCTTGTCATCGCGCTGCTCACCAGCGGGGTGCGTGCGGACCAGCCCGCGTTGCAGGCGGATTCGGGGCCGAATGCCGCGCCAGTCAAGATGCTTGATCGCATTGCCGAGTTCTTTCGGTTGCCGATCGTCAATGTCGCCTTGGTCGCGGTTGGGTTGATTGGCATCTTCTTCGAATTCAAGTTGCCGGGCACGACGTTTCCGGGGTCGGTGGCGGCGATCTGCTTTGTGCTGTTCTTCTGGGCGTACTCCTTCGTCGGGCAGTTCACGCTGCTGGCGATCTTATTGTTCCTGCTCGGCCTGGTGCTCGTGAGCATTGAGATCTTCGTCGTACCCGGGATCTGTTTTGCCGGCGTCGCCGGCGCGGGGCTGATGTTCGTCGCCTTGCTGCTCGGCACGCTCGTCCATTGGCCGCAGAACCAGAATGATTGGACCGATGTTGGCGCGACCTTCGGCACCATCGCCATCGGCCTGGCGCTGGCGGCAGTCGGGGCGTTCACGTTAACCTGGTCGCTGCCGAACGTGCCGATCCTGAACCGGATGGTGTTGCAGCCGCCGCCCGAACCGGTGTCCGGAACTCCAGCGTTTTCGCTGTCACACAGTGGCCCCGTCGAGCTGCTCGGCGCCATGGGGGTCGCGGTGACGCCGTTGCGGCCGTCGGGCAAGGCACAATTCGGCGACAAGTTCATCGATGTGATCGCCGAGGGGGACTATGTCGCCCCGGGCGGCCGCGTGCAAGTGATCGAGATTGAAGGATCGCGCATCGTGGTGAAGGAAATCGGCGCTCCGCTCGCGGTGTAACTTTCGAGGATTCGCCATGCAACCGCTCTTCGCACAGACTTGGACCGAGATGCTGACCGACGGCCGGCTCTGGCTGGCCGGCATCGGCATGGTCATCGCCGTCGCCACCGTCATCTTCGGCTTCGTCTTCTTCAGCTTCATCAACCTGTGGATCCGCTGCGTGCTGACCGGAGCCAACATCAGCATTTGGAGCCTGATCTGGATGAAGCTGCGCCAGGTCGACTACGAAATGATCGTCAAGGAAAAAATCGCCCTCGTGCAGGCCGGCGTCAAAGTAGCCACGGCGGAACTGGAGGCACATTACCTCGCCGGCGGCAATGTGCCGAAGACGGCACTCGCGGTGATCGCGGCCCACAAGGCGAGCATCGACCTGACCTGGGCCACCGGCGCCGCCATCGATCTGGCCGGCCGCGACGTACTCGACGCCGTCCGCACCAGCGTCAACCCGAAGGTCATCGATTGTCCCGACGCGACCAAGGGCAAGGGCATGCTCGAGGGCGTGTGCAAGAACGGCATCCGCCTCAAGGCCCGGGCCCGCGTGACGGTGCGCACCAAGCTCGAACGCCTGATCGGCGGCGCGACCGAGGAGACGATCATTGCCCGCGTCGGCGAAGGCATCGTCGCCGCCATCGGCGCCGCGGAGAACCATGCCGACATCCTGGCAAACCCGCATCGCATCTCGGAGGCGGTGCTGAAGAAGGGGCTCGATTCGCACACCGCGTTCGAGATCGTGTCGATCGATATCGCTGAACTGGACGTCGGCGACAACGTGGGCGCCCGCCTCGCCGCCCGCAAGGCGGACTCGGACCTGCGCGTCGCTCAGGCCCAGGCGGAAGTGCGGCGTGCCGCCGCGGTTGCGCGCGAGCAGGAGATGAAGGCGCTCGTCGAGGAGAATCGCGCCAAGGTAGTCGAGGCGGAAGCCGAGATCCCGCTGGCCATGTCGCAGGCATTCCGCGACGGACATCTCGGCGTCGGCGAATATTACAACCTGCGCAACGTGCAAGCCGACACAAGCATGCGCAACGCGATCGCCCAGGTAGGTAAATCTACCGATACCAAGGACGCCAACGGCAAGCACGAATAGGAGACCGACATGGCCGCCAAGACGAAACCTGCGAAGAAGTCGCCGAAACGCAGCAGCGAGAAGAACGGCAAGCACGTCGCGCCCGATGTGATGACGCTGGCCGAAGCTGCGGCGTTTCTGCGCGTGACCGAGGACGACATCGTCACCGCAGCGACAACACAGGGCTTGCCGGGCAGAAAGGTCGGCGGCGAGTGGCGATTCTCGCAATCGTCGTTGCAGGCGTGGTTGAATGAGCCACAGCGGATGTCTGGCAAAGAGGCATTGCTTGCGATGGCGGGCAAATTCAAGGACGATCCTGATCTCGAAGGAATCTGCGAAGATGCGTACCGTGAGCGAGGTCGGCCAATCACGGAGGATGACGAGTGAACCTGCTCGACACCGATATTCTTACCTTGCTGATGAACGGCCACGCGCTGGTCACTCGTCGGGTGTCGCAGGCGGATGAACCCAGAATCACAATCATTTCGCGAATTGAGATTTTGCAAGGGCGATTCGCGTCCATATTGAAAGCTGCAGTTGCGCATGAATTGCTGCGAGCGCAAGATCGCCTCGAAAGAACGGAGCTATTTCTGCAAGCGCAGTCCATCGCATTCTTTGATCAGATGGCGGCGGCAGAATTTGAAAAGCTGCGACAGATTCCCAAGCTGAGGAAGATCGGCAGAGCCGACTTGATGATTGCTTGTATCGCGATAGCTCGCAGGGCGACGGTAATCACGCGAAACCTCAAACACTTTCGCTTGATTCCTGGCCTGCAGGTCGAGAACTGGGCCGATTGACGGAGACAGCGATGGAACATCTGGAACGCATTGTCCCACTGGCGATGTTGGCGACGATCGCCGCGTTCGTCTTGATCCTGATTCGGCGCGGCTGGCGCGAGGACGCGAGCGCGCGTCCGGTCTCGATGGCGACGATGTTGCAACCTAAGGTCAAGCCAATCACCCGCGTCGTAGAACCAGTGCCAGTCCAACAGGTAGCCACCGACCCGGCTCCAGTTTCCGCGCGTCAACCAGCGCCCGCTGTCGCAGCTCAACCTGCAACGATGCCGATTCACGGCGTACTCGCGCTGTTGCAACGCAAAGACACGCTCATCACGGGATTTCTGCTCAGCGAGATTCTCGGGCCGCCGGTCTCGCAGCGTCGCTGAATCACTTCGGCGCCAGCTCCACTTTTTTCAGATCGATGAGCGCCCCGCGAATGGGGATATCGCCGCGCAGAATCAATTCTTGCGTGCCAGCGGAGATCTGCAGTTCGCCGATGTTTTCGCCGCGATAATCATCCCATGTGCCGGTACTCGCCACCTTGTGGGCAAGCCGCGATTTGCCCGTTTGCAGTGCAAGCGAATTGCCCGCGCTGTCCTTGGCGCAGGCGTAATAGATCCACACGTCGTACTTGCCCGATTTGGGCACGTTGAGCGTCCAGATGACGTGATCGTCGGCGCTCGACCAGAAGCCGAAGTTGCCGTACTTTTTTTCCAGGACGATGCTCGGCCCATAGATGGCGGCGCTTGCGGGCAGAAGCCGAAAAATGCCGTCCTTCTCCGGCGCTTGCGTCTGCGGATCGTTGCCCGGGAACTCCTTGCGTTTCGGCTTCGGATAGGTGCCACGCACATATTCGATGATGTCGCCGATATCGCGTGGCGTCAGGTCCTTCTCGAGCCCTTCGGGCATCAGCGACTTGCCGGTGCTGGCGAGCTCGTCGATCTCATTACGCAGCAGTTGATGCTTCTTGCCATCGGGCGCAACGAGCGTGATGGTGGTGCTGGTCTCGCCTTGCAGGATGCCGTTGAAGGTGAGCCCCGCCTTGGTCGAGACGCTGTAGTTGATGTAGCGCGTTTCGACGGCCCGATTCGGATCGAGGATCGCGGTCAACAGGCCCTCCACCGATTTGTCGCCGACCGAGGCCAGGTCAGGCCCGACGTCCTGCCCCTTACCGTCAATCTTGTGACAGGTCGCACACGCCTTGGCGAACAGCTTGGCGCCGCGCTCCCGATCCGCCTTGTCCGGCAACTGCAACGCGTAGAGATCGACGATCCTGCGCCGATCGGCGCTGCTGGCGGCATCGAAGAGCTTCTCAGCGATCTCGCGTACTTGGTCGTCCTTGTGCTGTAGCAGTCGCTGCCGATGAATCGCGTCGATTTCCTGCGGCGGGATGTCCTTCTTCTCGACGGCGTCGAGCGTCATGCGCGTCCACAGCTTCTGACTCAACAATGTGTCAAGCACGCGATTGCGCACCGAAGGGCTAAAGGATTTCCAATGCTGGGTGAACACCAGCGGCACGCGTGGATCAAGGGTTCGGCCGAGATGCTCGATCGCGGCGATTTGCACGGAATCCGGCGTGCGCGGATTAAGCAAATTGCCCAGAATCTTGTGGTCCTCGCGGTCGCTGCCCAAACCTCGCGCCAACAAACGCATGGCAACGATCCGGTCGCTTGCCGACGATTTCGAATTCGACACGACCCTCACGGCGCCGGCGTGGATTTCCTTCATTCGAGCGAGGGCTACGCCGCTTTGTTCATTCGCGATTTCGATCATCAGGGTTTTCACGCTCATGTTGTTGGCCTCCATGAGCGCGACCATCTCGCTGGCAATGGCGATTTTCTCCGATGTCGGCACGCCTTCCTGTTCGTTCAATCGGCGAATGAGCAATCGCGATGCATCGAGCCGATTACCATAGACCCGTGCCAGACGTATGGCCGGGGCGAAGAGTGACGCCGGCATGGTCTTCGGCTTTAGCCACTCGGCAAAGACGCTCTTCCAGTTTTGCTGGTTGATTGAGCTCAGCCCGGCGGCGACCAGATATGGATCGTTCGCGTCGTCAATGAGCATGCGGCCAAGGCGATCCCCCAGTTCGGAGGCTTCGAGCCGATAGTAGAGTTGCATGCGCACCTGGGCATCCTTTTCCTTGGCGAGCTCGTCGAGCAATTCCCCCTCGCCGCGCAAGCTGTAGCCACTCATCAACTCGAGACTGTGGCGACGAACCGCGGGATCCGGGTCTCGGGCGAACTTGCGAAGCTCGCCAAAGGTCCAGGAGGCGAGCGCATCTCTGGCATGCATTGCCTGCACGCGCGCCTGAGGCAGTTTGCTTTTCCATGCAATCTCGGATAGGCCGTCGGCTACCCCGTCCAGGTCGGCGGCCGTGGGAATGTTGCGGATCAAGATTTGATGGGCCGTGTCGCGGGCCCAACCACTCGGACTCTCCATCTGTTTCAGCAGCTCCTTGAGATTCATCTTGTCCAGGCGCGGAATGTCGCGTGGCTTCTTGTCCGTGGGAAATACGCGATAAATTCGGCCCTTGTCGTGCCCTGCGCGCAGATCGAGTTTCTTCTGCCAATCCTTCGGGATCCACTCCGGATGCTCGATGACGTAGCGGTACATGTCGGCGATCCACAAGGCGCCATCGGGGCCGACCTGGATCATCGTCGGACGAAACCAGTTGTCGCTCGACGCGAGGAACTCCGACTTCTGCTCGTCGTCCGCACGCTGACTCGTAAAGGTCGACCCCTTTGGCTTCATGATCTCGCGATGGACCAGATTGTGCACCGGCTCAGAAACGAACATGTTGCCTTCGAATTCTTTTCCGAACAGCGTGTCGCGATAAATGATCGTGCTGCAAGCGCTCGTGAAGTGATTGAGCGCCTGCGGGCTGTTGAAGCGTGGCAACGGCTTCGAAATCGGAAACACCTCGGCCGCCCCGGGCTTCACCGGCACCTGAACACGATGATCGGGGTACAGGACGTGTGGATTATTCTTGAGATAAAAGTCATCGAGCACGTAGTGGAACATCGGATTGGAGTTATTGCAACCGAACCAGTTGGCCCAGTCATCCCGACAGCGGCCAAACTGAGATTGGCCGCTGACAACTTGAAACACTCCGGGCTTGAAGCGGAAATCACGGCCCGAGATATTCACGGGTTTCAGAAACCGCTTGCCACTCACCTCGATCATCCCGCCCGAGTCGCCATTGGCGCCGTAGATCCAGTTGTCGAGGCCCCAGGTCAGGCCGTTGACGCGATGTTGCTGGTTGCCTTCCTTGAAGCCGGTGAACAGGACCTCCTTCTTCGTCGCCTTGCCATCCTTGCCGACCTCCGCGTAGAAGATGTCGGGGGCACAGGTGACGAGGACGCCCTTGCCATAGGGAAAAACACCGGTGGGGAAACCGAGGCCGTCCATGAAGACGGTCATCTTGTCGTATGGCCCGTCCGGCTTGGTCTTCTCGAGATACTTGATGCGGCCGCCTGGCTTCTTTTTGCCATCGACGCCGAGCGGATAGTCCCCCATCTCGACGACCCAGAATTTGCCGTCGGGGCCCCAGGCGAACGCGATCGGATCCATGACGAGCGGCTCCGCGACCATCAGCTCGACCGTAAAGCCGGGGCGAGTCTTGATGCACTTGAGCGAATCTGCCGGTGACTTCGGCGGTTCCATCTTGAACTCTTGAGCTCTCACGACGGTTGGCAATGCGAGAATGGCGATGGCGAGCAACAAGCGCATGGGGCACCTCCGTAGGTCAGGCTTTCCGGCCTGACGGAACTGGCAACCGACCTGCACAAGCCCGACGCGTAAGCGAGGATTTCTTGCAAGGAAAGCCTCGCTTACGCGTCGGGCTTGTGCGTAAGATTCTTACCTACTCTTGTAACCGATTGCACTTCCTGACGTAACACTATTTTCCGCCCGACCTCCGTCGCGATTCCGGTTGTCAGATTTCGTTTCGTCGGCGATAATGACGGCGTGAATCCCTCATTTTCCGCAGGAGTGGCGCGATGAATGTTCTTCGTCGGCTGGTCTGGGTGTTTGCCCTAGTAGCGTTTCCGTTTGCGGCGGTCTCCATGCAGGCCTGCCCGTTTTGCGATGGCGAAAAAGGGCCCACCATGACGCTCCAGTTCGAGGAAGCGGCCATGGTCATCTACGGCCACTTCGAAAATCCCCGCACCACCGGCGACTTCGGCGGCGGCGAATCGGACCTCGTTTTCGAAGCCGTCCTCAAGCCGCACGACGCGATCAAGGGCCTGAAAAAGATCACGCTGCCGAAGCACATCGCTGACTCGAAGCTCAAGTTCGTCGTCTTCTGCGATGTCTACAAGGGCAAGATAGACGCTTACAAGGGGACCCAGGTCTCCGACGCCAGCGAGATGCGCCGCGACATCGACGACATCCTCAAGAACCAGGACAAGTCGCAACCCGAACGCCTGAGGGTGGCCTTCGATTATTTGAACAGCCCCGAGATCGAAGTCGCGATGGATGCCTACCGCGAGTTCGCTCGCGCGCCCTACAGCGACTACCAGAACATGGCGAAGACCCTGCCCGCCGACAAGATCGCCGGCTGGTTGCAGGACCCGAAGACGCCGGCATATCGCTACGGCCTGTACGCGTCGCTGCTCGGCCATTGTGGCAATGAGAAACACGCTGCCATCCTGTTTGAAATGATCAACGATCCCGAAAAGCGCAAGGTGTCCGGGCTGCACGGGCTGATGGCGGCCTACACGATGCTGGAGCCGAAGAAGGGCTGGTCGTTCTTGACGGAGCTGGTCCAGGACAAGGAGAAGCCATTCCTGGTGCGCTATTCAGGTCTGCAGACGATGCGTTTTCTTTGGGACAATCGCCTCGACCTGATCAGCAAGGACGAGAAGATCGCCAAGACGACGGTGGTCAAGGGGGTTGCCAACGTCCTGGCCGTCAGCGACATGGCCGACTTCGCGGTCGAGGATTTGCGCAAATGGCAGCGTTGGGATCACTGCGATCAGGTGCTCGACATTTTCGGCAAGAAAGGCTTCACGACGCCGATCATTCGCAAGTCGATCTTGCGTTACGCGCTGCAATGCCCGTCGCCGCGTGCGGTGGCGTTCGTGAAGGCGCAGGAGGCGCTAGAACGCGAATGGGTGCAGGAGACGCGCGAGCTGCTCAATCTCGAAACTGCGCCGCCGCCAACGCCAGCGAAGAAGGATACGCCGGCGAAGAAGTAACTGCCCGAAATCGCAACGAGCCGCGGCCGTCAGGTAAAGTCCCTGACCGCCGCGGCTCGTTTCATTGCTATAGACGCCGTTATGGGCACACGCCGCCGACGCAGCGCGCGCCGCTCACCGACGACGGAGCGGATTGGTTGACCGCTGTCTGTGCTTGCACATTCTTGGGCAACTGCGGGCTGTAATACTGCCGCGCTTCGCGGGCGGAGGTTGCCATGTCTTGCAGATCCTGATTGGTGGAGTCGCGCAAGGTCGCGAGCCCCTGGACGGTGCCGAGCGTCAAGACAGTGCCCAGCATCATGTACTCGGCGGTGATGATGGCGCCGCAATCGTCCTGCCACAACTGTTTCATCAATTTCACGAAACGCATTGCCTCTTCTCCTCGCTCTGGGTGGGGACGGACAATGCACGGCACGATCAGGCGACAGACCTGATCCCGAAGGAGAACCCACCGAATCGGGATAGATGGATGCCGTGAAGTCCGGACATGCCCCTGAGGCGGCGAACACGTCGGCGCGCAGGCAGGGTCATGAATGGAAGAAGGCAGTGACCGAGGGGAGCACGGTGAGCGTCGGCGTCAGTCAGCGTCGATACGCTGAGCGAGGCCGAACTTCTCGTCGGGATGTGCGAGCCACTTCTTGTTCCACTCGAACCATAGGTCACGCGAGTGGGCTGTCAAATGGTTTTTTTCTCGCTTTGTGAACTGTGGCGAGAAGCGATCATTTGAAGACGAGATGCTTGCTAAGAAGGAAGTTGAACGCGGTGCCGGTGACAATGCCAGCGGGGGCGGCCAGCAAGGGATGGCCGTCGAACATGGGGATGGCGGTGTAGAGTGCGTACCACGTCAACCAACTCACGACCGATCCCAGCGTGCACGACATACAGAAGAGCACGTACTGCATACCGATGGAGCGGGCGCGTCCCTGGCTGAACGTCACCTTGCGGTTGGGGAAGAAGTTCCAGGTCATCGCGGTCCAGATGGCAAAGCCGCGTGCGAGGGTCTCCGGGAGGAAGAGCAGCAGCAGCGCGAAGACGAGCATGTCGACGATCATGCCCGTGCTGCCGACGCAGATGAACTGGAACAGCTGGGCCCAGGCGCCGAAGCGGAAGTCGTAGAGTCGCTTGAGATGGCGCAGGTAGTTGAGTTGTTCCTTGAAGTTGAGCTTGCTTTGGCCGAGCACGCGATCGCGAAAGGAAATGGGGACTTCCTTGATTGCCTGACAGCGACACTTGACGATGAGCTCGAGGCCGATCTTGTAGCCGATAGGATCGAGCGGCGCGGCGGCCTCGAAGGTGGCGCGGCGAATGGCGAAGAAGCCGGCCATCGGATCGTGCGTCGAGGTCAGCGGCCAGGCGAGCAACGTGGCGAATTTCGAATTCAGCCAGCGGAAGAGGCCCCAGTTTTCATCGGTGCCGCCCCCTGGCGTGTAGCGACTGCCGATCACGAAATCGGCGCCGTCGGTTTGCAACGCCTTCACGAGGTCGGGCACCTTCTCAGGCGGATGCGAGAGATCGGCGTCCATGACCACGAAAAGCGAGCCGCGCGCGTGGCGCATGCCGTGGAGCACGGCGCTGGAAAGGCCGCGGTCCTGCGTACGCACCAGCAATCGCAAGGGAAATGACGCCGCCAGCTTCGCGCAGGCGGCATCGGTCCCGTCCTGGCTATTATCGTCCACCACCACGATTTCGAACGAGATGCCCGCGTCAGCGAGATGGTTGGCAACTTGCGGCACGAGAATGGGTAGGTTCTCGACCTCGCGAAACGTCGGCACGATCACGGTCACCAGACAGGTGCTGGTATCCGTATCCAAGGTCGAAGTTGGCGTAGCCTCGTATTGCGGAAGGAGTGCCGTTTCCAGAGAGTCTTGCATTTGGGCCCCTGTCTCGAAGACGTATGCAGACGCGGTAGGTGGGTGGGAACGTGAGTGCCGATTGGAAGTGACGCGTTGCAGGCCTACTGGTGGACCTTGATGACCACCCGCATCGTGTTGGCTTGCATGCCGGGGCGACGTTCGACAAAATCGCGTACCTCACGGGAAGCTTCTTTGCCTGGTGTTGGCGCAAGCACCATGGCCTCGCGCCAATCCGACGTTGACTTCACGCTGGCTGCCTCGGATGATTTCAGCCGCTCCGCCTCCACGCCCAGGACCGCGGCGAGCTTCTGCGTTTCCGAGATCGTCTCGATCAAGGCGTTCACATACGGGGATGGCACGCTGGACACCGCACCGGAGGTGTCAGGGCGGCTGATTTCCTGCAGGATCTTGACCATCTCGCCGGCTTCCAGATTGTCTGCATACACCAGGTAATTGAGCATGGCTTGCTTGCGGTTGTCCTTTTCCCGCAGGGCGGCACGGGCGCCGGGATCGGCCAGGAGATTAATCTTCGCTGTGTGGAATGCCGCCCGCAGCCGTTCCACGGCGAGAGGGTTATTGCTCACCCTGATGTCGATCAACAGATCCTTGCGTCGTTTGATGCTGTCGACCAGCTGGGCGGATGCGCGGCCGTTTTCGACCAGGTCGCCGAAGGCCACCTGAATCACCGGATCCGCGGGCGGCGGCGCAGGTGATGGTGCGGGCAGCGGTTTTTTCGATTTCTCTTCATTCGGCGTGGGCGGGGCGGGCTGGACCTGCGCAGGGATCTGCTTCTTGTCGGGCGTCTGATTCTTGGCGGCAAGCGGGACGCTCTTCTTGACATTGCCGGTCTTGATTTCCCCGTTTCTGCCGGCGTTGTACCAGTAAAGCAAACTGCACGCGCCAATCAAAAGGGAAGCCACCGACGAAATAGCGAGCAAAGGGAGCCACCATCGCTCCGCCGTCGCTTTCTGGCGACTTGCCTGCAACAGCTGCTGCTGGGCAATTTGCTGGAGAAAATCACCAGGCAGGCCTGGTTCGCTGGGCTGCGCGGACAATTGCTTGAGCCGGTGCGAATCCTCCATCAACTGGCGGAGAAGGCCCCGAGCTTCGGACGAACGTTCCAACAAGCGCATCAATACGGCACGCTCGCGCGCCGTAAGCTCGCCGTCGACGTAGCCGGTCAGGAGTTCGAGAACCTCATCGGAAAGCATAACTAGCATTATTACGAGTTTTACCTAATTCGGCAACAGCGATCAACGTTCTTCCGATACCACCAAAATGGAGCGCAGTTTCAGCCGCGCACGGTGCAACCGGCTGCGAATGGTGCCGACCGGCAACCCCAGAACCTCCGCAATCGCCTCATAGCGCATCCCTTCCATGTCCTTCATCACCAGAACCTCCCGGTGTTCCAGCGAAAGCTGGCCCAGCGCGATCTGCACCTTTCGTTCTTCTTCCGCAATGGCGAGAGCATGCTCGGGTTGCGAAACGCGGGTGGCGTCGGGCGGATCGAGCGGCAATCCATTAGTCTGCGTGGTATGGAGGCCGCGGTATCGTCGATGCTTTCGTTTCATGGTGATGATCGTGTTGACCGCAATACGGTAAAGCCAGGTGAAGAATAGCGACTCCGCCTGGAACGTATGGCGAAACTGATACGCGCGCAGGAAGGTTTCCTGTACCACGTCCCGCGCGTCTTCCGCATTGCCCACCAGGCGCAACACCGAGTGATACAAGCGGTCCTGGTAAGACGCCACTAGTTCGCCAAACTCTTCCAGGTTGCAATCATTGACAACCGCGTCCGGAACTTCGACCGGCATGGGCACACAGTGCTTCGGATGCAGGCGCAGCTCCTTGGTCGGTTGAGCGTCGGGCGAATGAAAATTCATGATTACCCCCAGGTCAGTTCCAGCGCGCGTCACGCTCGGTGACGCACTATGTGGGCGCCGTTTCCATGGAGCCGTCCTTGGCTGGTATCAGGGAAGCTTGCGAATTTGCACGTCCTTGAAAGCAATCGCGGTTTCCAATCCCTTGGCCGGATTTTCGAGGTAGGCAATCAGGCCGATGCGTCCTTCGCTTTTGTCGGAGAAGGTTCCGGTCATCACGATGTTGCCATTGATGCGGACCAGCAGGAACTGGCCGTCCCGCTTGAGGTAGTAGTCGTTGAATTCGTTCAGCCGCATGACGCGGTGCAAAGCGTCGACATCGGCGACTTTCCAGTCCGGCGGGAGCGGGTCGCGGTTGAACTTTCCGCCATTCTTGCCGCCGACATACAGGCACAGCCCTTTCAGGGGTGCCCCGTCGACCGGAGCCTTCACGCCGAGATAGACCGCCGCGTGTGCCTGTCCATCGGGCAGGCGCGCCTTGAATCGCAATTCGAAGTTGCCGAACGATTGCCTGGTCCAGATCTCCGCATGGTCGTTGGCATTCACGGCCGGCTGCGAGCAGATGAGCGTGCCGTTCGCTGTCTGCCAGCGGTTCTTGGCTCCCTCCCAGGCTTCGAGGTCGATGCCGTTGAACAGCGGCTGAAACGCGGTCTCCGTCTTGGGGCCGGGCGGCTTTTCGGCGAGCAAGGCGCGGGCATTGAACGTTTCGCGGCCATTGCGCTTCAACTGGAATGAAGTTGTCTTGGTGCGCAAGCCGGTGGACGGGTCCTTCGCTTCGATTTCGCCGGCTCCCGCGGGCAATTCAAAAACCTGCGATGTCCCACGTTTAAGGATCTCCGTTGCCATCACCTGCTCGGCTTGCGTGATGGCGATTTCGACATCTTCGTCGTCCGCATCAATAACCAGCGTGCCGCGGTTGGCAAGGGTGCGCAGCACACTTCGCGCAACGTCCTGCACCGCCGGGATGAAGAGGCCGCCAATGATGACCAGGGCGATGATCAGGGAGACCACGAACCCCAGGCGCACCGCGTGCGGTGGCTCTGCCGTCGGCTGGGTAGGCGTTGCCGGCTCGCTCTTGACGAAGCGGGCGAGAGCGAAAGCGACCGCCGCAGGCGTTTGAAAGCGGTCCGCTGGATCTTTCGCCAACATGCGTTCGATGACCTGCACCAGCTCGGTCGGCACATCCGGACGGATCTCCTTCAGCGGCCTGGGAGTCAGGACGCGGTGTGCCTGCACTTTCTGAATCGCATTGCCATGAGGAAACGGCGCATGCCCGGCGAGGAGAAAATAAAAGGTGCAACCGAGGCTGTAGATGTCCGCGCGAATGTCCGCGGTCGATGCCGATTGCGATTGTTCCGGCGCGATGTACTCCGGCGTTCCCATCAGTGTGCTGGCATTGGTCAGGTCATGCGTCGGGTCGACCGGTTCGAGCGATGTTGGCGTCTCGATAACCGTCTCGCTGGCGAAGCGGGCCAGGCCGAAGTCCAGGATTTTGATCTGATGCGTGCTCGGCGAAATCTGGGCGGTCTTCTCGCTCCCCACGACCATCAGGTTCTGAGGCTTGATATCGCGATGCACCATGCCGCGTTCGTAGGCGTGCTGCAACCCCAGGGCGGCCTGGCGGATATATTCGCAGGCGCTGATCGCCGGCATCGGGCCTTGTTCCTCGATCAGCCGGGCCAGGCTAATGCCAGGGACGAATTCCATGACGAGGTAGTGCGAGCTGCCGACCTGCTCGGCATCGTACGCGGTGACGATGTTGGGATGAACCAGGCGGGCCGCCGCCTTGACCTCGCGGCGGAACCGTTCCACCGATTCCGGATTATCGGTGAGGCGGTGGTTGAGGATCTTGAGCGCGACCAGCCGCTCCATGAGGCGATGCTGGGCCTTGTACACGACCCCCATCGCGCCATGGCCGAGCTTCTCGATGATTTGATAGCGAGGGTGATCGTGCAGGTCGGATGGAATCCGCAATGAGCTCGGCGTGACCGCCGTGGCCGGATTCCATGTCAGGGCATTGCCTGTAATGAGGGTCGCATCGGAGCTGCCTGCCTGCCGCACCAGGTCGACGAAGGAATCGTCCGGAATATCTGACAAGGTGCAGCAGCACGTGTCGCACTCGGCGATGTGGCGCTCCACCTCATCCAGTTCGCGCTCATTCAGCTTTCCTAGCCGAAAGGCGGCAAGTTGGTCCTGGGCGGGATGTCGATCGGGCATCATGGCTCCTGGGCGCGCAACCTTGCCTAAAGAGAAAAAAGGCTTCACACCTGGGCGCTGCGAACCGTTTTCTAGCCCGCTGCGTTCATCCATTACCTTAAATAGTGCGCCAAACCTGAATTCCTTTCACCGAAAAATCCGATTCAATCGATCAATCCCTTAGCTTCGCGACGTAACCTGGCCAGGACTCTTGACTTGGCGATAAAAACGGCATTCAGGGAAATCCCGAGTTCTTTTGCTACCAAAGCCTCATCCTTGCCGTCGAGGGCGACCCGACGAAACGCCTCCCACGTGGTCGGCGTGACCTGCGGCTCGATCTGTTGCAGGAGCTGGCGCATGACATACTGGTCATGCTGCGTGTCCCAGAGAATGCTCAGACCGCTCGAAGGATCTTCAAATTGCTCAAGGTTTTGCGACAGATTCGCACCGCCCGTCGCTTGCGGCTTGCCCTGGAGAGAACGCCAGTAACCTTTCAAGCGATTAAGCAGAATCGTTCGCAGCCAGGAGCGAAATGCGCCCGGATTCCCGTTATGTTGAAATTTGGACAGGTCCTGTACCAGGGCGGCCATGACGTCCTGGATGAGGTCCTCGGCGTCTGCCTCGGGGAGAAAATAGCGGTTCAACCAGTGCCGCAGCAAGGGCGTATAGAGGTCCACCAGCCGTTTCCACGCTTGTTCGTCAGGATTGTCCCGCAAGCGTTCCAGAAGGCTGAACGAGGTCTCCGACATGAAGAGGTTCCGCGTAAGCAATGAACGGGTTTGGGCATCCGCGCATTGCGCTATCAGGCGACGAAGCCAAGCGTTCGGATTCAGGATGGCAAAACGAGCTCCTGCTGTAGCCGCTGCCTCCGAACATCGAGACATGGATCAGGGTGCAATTCCCGCACCAAGCCTGCTGCAGTATCTGGAATTGCATAAGGGTATTGCAATGGAAAAACCAGAAATTTGGAACTTATTTCGATCGAACGCGTCCAACCGAGTTCAGAGTATTCGGCTCCCTTATCATCACCAATAGCCTAAATGGGTTGGGGGCTGCAAGAATCAAGCTCCGTTGTGAGCCGCGCCGATGAAGGACAAAGGGGGGCTCTCGGGCGTGTCTCTGCCGGTCTGGTCTCGGCAATCGAGATGCCCTCGAGTTCGTGGACATCTACTCGCCTTGGTGAGATCGAATAATGTCCGACCCGGTTGCTCCTGCAGATTCTGACTCAGACCACGCGTGGACGCGTCGCCAGTCCATCGCACTCATCCTCCTCTTTGCAGGATTTTTTGCGCTCATTGGGCGAGGCGACTTTTTCACATCGGACGAGGCGGGCGCATTCAACACGGGCTTGGTCTTTATCCAGAAGCGAACCCTCGCGGTAGCTCCAGGCGAAAACGTCCACCAGGGCCCCGATGGACGACACTATGCCTGCCGCGAATTTTTGCCCACCGTCGCGACGATACCCTTCACGGCTATCGGCTTCGTTCCAGTTATCCTGTTGCGCGAGGTGAAACCGCCCGTCGGCGGCGGCAAGGCCGGCGGGGCCAACTGGGCTATCTTCACCAACATCACTCTTTTTGGTCCGCTGAGCATCGCGTTCCTCTTGTGGCTGGTGCACGCGTACGCTCGCCAAGACGGAGGAAGTCCAGGCGATGCCCTCTGGGTGACCCTAGCGGCCGGCCTGACGACCCCCCTCCTGGTCTACAGCAAAACGATGTTCCCGCAGAACCTCGAAGCGATCGCGCTCATGGCCATGCTGCTGCTGGCGGCGCGCTGGCGCCAAAGCGGTTCCGGCATTGCAGCCCTGGCACTCGGGTTGGCCACGGCCGTCGGCGTCATGAGTCGGCCGATCTTTCCGCCAGTGCTCCTCGCTCCTTGCTATCTCTTGCTGGCTGGACAGCGAAGCTGGCGCGAACGTGTCGTCGCACTGGTGCTCTTCGCCATTCCTGTCGCGCTGGCAGGCGGCCTGGTCGGCGGGTGGAATCACATCCGCTGGGGATCTCCGTTCGACTTCGGCCGGCACCGTGATGAGGAAACCTTCACGACGCCGTTGTATGAAGGGCTCTACGGCTTGCTTGCCAGTCCCGGGAAGGGATTGCTGATCTACGCTCCAGCCTTGCTGGTGCCGCTAATGCTTCTGCGATCGCTATGGCAGCGCGGCCGCGCGGAGGTGATCTTTGTCCTGGCCGCGTCGTTCGCCTATCTCGGGCTGTATGGTTGCTGGTACGACTGGCAGGGCGGTCTGGCGTGGGGCCCACGCTTCCTAATCGCCCTGATTGCTCCCTGGCTGGCTTTGCTGCCGCGCGCTTTCTCGACCTCGCCCATTGGCGCCGCGCGCCTGTTGCTTCTGATTGCAGCCATCTCAGGATTCAGCGTGCAGCTCCCTGGCGTGCTGCTTGATCCAAAATGGATGATCTTCAGCGACGGCGACGCGTTCGATCCTTCGCGCTCCTATGTCGTCACTCTTGCCCATGTCCTCTTCGAATCCGGCCCCGACGATCTTTGGCTCTGGGATCCAACCCCCTCCGTCAGGATCCTGAAGCAAGGCATCGCCTGCGCATTTCTCGCCTGTGTGGCCTGGGGCACGTTCGCGCTGGCGCGAAGGGCAGCGACGCCTGGCGAAACGGTCGGTATCCTGATCATTCCCGCGCTCGCCGTCGCAGTGGAAATCGGCAGCTTTCTCGTTCGTTGATCTCAAGCCCGGAACGCCTCAATCTGCGTCTCGCGCATGGTGACGCCGTCGGCGACAAAGCACGGTTTGTCATCGTACTTCAGCAGCCGGATGCCGCTCAGGCCAGCTTTCGAGATCAGCGCCATGATGTGGTCCTTGGCGGGTACGTAACGGACCAGCGCGGCAGGCCCCGGCAGGCTCGGCGATGGATGCGTCTTGTCGCCGGTGAGGATGTGCACGAACAAGCGGCCGGTCGGCTTCAAGACGCGCTTCGCGTCCTCTAGCAGCAGCAACTGCTCGTTCTCCGCCAGCGGCACATTGAAGGAGCCGCGCAGGCGGACTTCGTCCTGGCTGGCGTCGCACGCGTCGATGCGGATCGGCACCGGCGATCCCAGGCGATGTTCGAACACCACCGCTTCATCGGGCAACGTGCTGCTCGTCATCACCTCAACGCTCTGGCCCGCGCCGCGATGATCGAGTTCATCGTCATCGAGTGTGTACAACTCCCAGAGCGTGTTGTCCGGATCGTGCACCCAGAACTTTGTCTGGCGGGCGTAACAACATTCCACGCCTTCCTCGCGTTGCGAGCGGATGCCGGCCTTCTCCAGACGCTCCTGCATCGCCACCAGATGGCGAGCATCGGGCAGGCGGATGCCAAGATGGTTGAGCGTGCCGGCGCCGGCGCGGCCGTTCGGCTCGAGCGACAGTACCAGCGGCGGATCGTTGGGCTCGAACTTCGCGTAATCCTTGCGCAGCTTGGCTGGGTCCATGTTGAACAGAATCGTGTAGAACTTGACCGAGCGCTCCAGGTTCGACACGTTGAGCGACACGTGAAAGCGAACCGTCGGCGTGGTCGCGAGAGAGATGGCCATATCGATGCTCCGAGTGCCAGGCGTGAGTTACTGGATTTTATATTGCGCCGGCTCGCCGGTCTGAATCGCGGTTGCCAGGCGGGGCTCCGGCGCCGGTATCGGTACGTTCTCATCGCGATCTTGCGGAACGCGTTTGCCGGCCTCCGTGAAGTTTGGCACGGGAGTGAACCAGGCGGCGATCGCCATCAACAGCACGATACCGGCGAGCAGCAGGAAGATGAACGTGTAGGACGTCGTGGCGCGCTTGCTCATGGAAAAGATCCACGGCCCCAGCGCCGACGCAAAGACGGTGAACATCTGGGCGATGCCCTGGATGCGGCCGAGGTCGCGCTTGCCATACATCTTGTTCCAGGCCGCGAAGAAGAGCAGCGCAACTGCGCCCGAAGCGATGCCGAGACCAACGCCGTAGACGTAGGCGTGCCATTCCTCGGTCGCGAACGGCAGTCCAACCAGGGAGCCGGCCGTGGCGAGCAAGCAGACCGCGAGAAGCCGGGTCATCGACACGTAGTTGACGAGCCAGCCGAAGAAGAGCTTGCTTCCCAGGGCGATGATCGTGACCAGCGAGAGCACGTTGAAGTACAGCGATTGATCGAAGCCGCGTTCGCGGAAGATGTCGACATTGAACAGGGCAACGCCTGCGTAGATCATGCCCCAGACCGAGATCGTCAGGCTCACGACCCAGAACGCGGGTGTCGCAAGTGCCTGCCAGATGGTCGCGCCGGTGCGATCCTCGTCGATGGCGATATCATCGCGCGAGGTTTGGGCCGGCTTGCTGCGGAAGAGCAAGAGCGCGGTGAACGAGAGGGCCATGAGGGCGACGCCAATGCCGCCCCAGACCTGGCGCCAGTCGTAGCGATCATCCTTGAGCGCCCAGCCGACGGCCTGGATCAGGATGAGATGGAACGGCGCCGACAGGATCGCATAGAACGCCATGGCGATGCCGACTTGCCGCGGCTGAAACGCCTTGGCGACGATCGTGATGCTTACAACGGACAAAGCGCTCTGCCCAAATCCGCGCGTCAGAATCAAGCCGGCGAACAGAGCCTCCCAGCTTTCGACCGTGCTCATCCACAACACCGACAAACCAAGCAGGATCAGGTTGCCCACGAGAATCAGCCGGCGATCGACGCGGTCGAACAACCAGCCCACGGGCAAGCAGAAGAGCGCGCCGATCAGCGTGCCCCAGAAATTGAGCGACGAGTAAAACACGCGCCCGTCTGCGTCGGCGAGATGCAGATCCTTCAGCAATGGTTCCGTCACCATGCCCAGACCGTGTGTGCGGCCCGGATAGGTCGCGGCCATGGCAATGGCGCCGACCAAGATCGTCAGCCAGCCAAAACCCAGCACGCGCATCAGCAGGCCACGTTCTGAAACAGCGACAGTCGGAGGTGCGAGGTCGGTTGCCATGGCTCACTTGAAAAAGAGATACGGTCTTTTGTCGGCTTGATACTTGTCGCGCAGCCAGTCGTGGAATTCGCGGTAGTGCTTGTCGTACTGATCGCCGCCGTCGGAGCGCGCGTTGTAGCTGATGAAGTAGCCGCGTCGGGCGATGGACGAGGTATTCGCGGCGGAGCGATGCGGCGTGAAGCAGGTGAAAATCGCCATGTCGCCAGGTTCGAGCAGCAGCGGCACCGGCTGGGTCGGCAGCTCGCCAAGCTCGACGTAGTGATGCTGGCCATCCTTCGGCGACATGTATCCCTGCAGATGACAGCGCGGAAAGACCTCGGTCGCGCCGCTGTCGGCGGTGAATGGATCGATCGCAACCAGCACGGTCAGAAACGATTCGGGAAAGTCGGGCCACGCGATCCAATCCTGGTGCAGAGTTGCCCCCGTCGCGCCCGCAGGCTTGTAGATCAGCTTGTCCTTGAACAGCTCCGCGGGCTCGCCGTACAGATCATGCAGCGCATCCAGGATCCGGCGATCGCGCGTCACGGCCCGTGCCACGGGGGACAGGTCGGCGATTGGATCGAACACCTCGAAGATCGTTTCATTCGATTGATGATGCTGCTTGAAACGCACACGCATGTTGTTGGCGTCGATCAGATCCGTCCGCTCGCGGCAGACCCGATCCGCGTCGGCCCCGAGAGCCGCGATCTCATGGAGGCTGAAGACGGAACGCAGAATCAGGTAGCCCTCATCCTTGTAGAAGGCGACCTGATCCTGCGACAACGTCTGCGGAACCGCACCTGGTTCGAACATGGGGGTGTTAGAAGTCACCGACAACTTCTCCGCCGTTGCGCGTGGCCAGGGCACGCCACGTCTGAATGCCGATGGAGTTCTGGATGAAGCGAACCGAGCCATCGCACATCCAGACGTTGACGCCGCCGGTATGTCGACTGCGGGCGGTGGTCAAACCGTGGCCGGTATAGGAGACGGCGCCGCTGGCGCCGAAGTTGGCGACACAGTCGGGGTTGGTCTTGTCGTTGGGCAAATAGTAATGGTTGTAGCTGGTGCAGCGCGGCTCGCCGGCGACCCAGGTGTAGCCGCGCCGTTGCGAGCCGTTGATATTGAGCGAGGCGGCACAGTTGGCGTCGGTGGTTTGCGACACGTTGACATACATGGTCTGGACGTCGAGAGCGGACCGCGAGGCGACGGTGCCCGATTCCGCGCCAGTGCCGAGCAAGCGCTCGGCGGCGCCGACAGTGTTGCTGGTGCCGTCGGTGATGGTGACAAGGCGCACCTTCGATTGAGCATAGAAGACGCCGTCGGCATCGTACGGCGAGCCAAGCCAGCCGGTCTGGCCAGTAGTGGTCCCCGTGCCGACGCAAGAGGCGTAATTGGTCGGTCCGAGATCGCCGACGACGCTGTAGGCGCCGTTGCAAACGGATGCCATCGTGTCGCTAGGGCACATGAAGACAGGCACGCGCGCGGTCATCGCCGCATTGGTGGCGTTGATGCCATAGGGAGGCACCAGCTGATACATGGTCTGCGTCAGATCGAGCGCGTTATAGACGGCAGTCTGTTCCAGGTATGGCGTGATCAGCGCGAGCGTACCCCAGGTGTCGAAGTAGTAATAGCCGCCCACCGCGCTGCCACGAAAGCCGGGGGGCAGCACCTTATTGGCCGACTCGTAGTTATGCGCTGCCAGGCCGATCTGCTTGAGGTTGTTGATGCATTGCGTGCGAGCCGCTGCTTCACGTACCTTTTGCACCGCCGGCACAAGCAGGGCGATCAGGATGGCAATGATGGCAATGACGACGAGCAATTCGATCAAGGTAAACGCGCTTCGTGAACGCATGTCATGCTCCGAAAGCGGGAGAAGGCGGGAATGACTCTGACATCTGCCCAGTAGACAAGATGTTATAGTGTGAGACGGGAACCGTCCAGAACGTATTCGATATTCGCCCAGTTTTTTTTCTCGCCCGCAAATGATAAAATGGTTGCAGGATCAGGTGCCTGGACGGGACGGAAACGTGCACGGATGAAAAAAGATCCACTTCAACCGCAACGATGTGCCGAACTTCTCGCGGCTCTCGCTGCGCCGGAACGATTGCAGATCGTCCGCTTGCTCGCCAATGGCCCACACAATGTCAGCCAGATCATCGATGCCGTCAAAATACCGGCTCTCAATGTGTCCCACCATCTGACGGTGCTCAAACACGCCAACCTTATTCATGGCGACAAGCAAGGACGCTACGTCATCTATTCGCTGTGCGACGGTGTTCTGAAAGAGATCATCGAAGCCGGTATCCCCAAGGAAACACTCGACCTGGGGTGTTGTCAGATCGTGCTTCCCGCGGATCAATGATTCACGAGATTTGTGTTTCACTTGCGAGGCTTCTACGCTAAGATAAGGTAATTCTGCATGCAGTTTGGAGCCGATAACATCGGCATTCAGGGGGGACTGTCCATGTTCAATCTCGATCTCGGCGGCGCGGGGCGTTACTGCGACGGCATGAACCGGCGCAGCTTCCTCAAACTTGGCATGGCGGGCGCAGCAGGCATCGGCTTCGGCCTGCCGCAAATCGCCAAGGCACGCGAACAATCCGGCACCTCGAAGAACACTTCGGTCATCATGATCTGGCTCGACGGCGGCCCCGGGCACATGGACATGTATGACATGAAGCCCGATGCCCCGAGCGAATACGCTGGCATCTGGCGGCCGATCCGCTCGCGCGTCCCCGGCTTCGATGTCACCGAGCTCTACCCCAAGCAAGCCCGCATCACCAACCTGTTCTCGATGGTTCGCTCGCTGCATCACGATACCGGCGATCACTTCGCCGGCGGCCATCGCATGCTCACGACCAAGGACATGGGCGTATCCGGCGTCAACAACATGCAGCGCTTCCCCGGTATCGGCGCCATCGCCTCGCGCGAAGTCGGGCCACGCACCCGCGGCATGCCGGGCTATGTCGGCGTGCCGCACGCCGCCAGCATTGGCCTCAATCCCGGCTACTTCGGCGGCCACATGATCGGCGCCCATCACAATCCGTTCCAGCCGGGTGGCGATCCGAACGCGCCGAACTACTCCGTCGCCAATCTCAATCTCGCCCAGGGGCTGTCGCTCGAACGGTTGCAAGATCGCCGCTCGCTCAACAACCATTTCGATCAGATGCTTCGAAACATCGACAACACTGGTACGGCGAGCGCCATGGACCGCTTCAACCAGGAAGCGTTCGACTTCGTCACCGGTCCCGCAGCTCGTCAAGCGTTCGACATCAATCGCGAAGACCCGCGTTTGCGCGATCGCTATGGCCGGCACAATTGGGGCCAAAGCACGCTGCTCGCTCGCCGTCTGGTCGAGGCCGGTTCGACGTTTGTCGCCGTCCACCTCGGCGGCTGGGATCATCACTGGGACCTGCAACCGAGCTACGAACGCCTGCTGCCGATCGTCGATAGCCTCGTCTATGGCCTGTTCACCGACCTGCAGGAACGCAACCTGCTCGATCAGGTCTGCGTCGTCCTGTGCGGCGAGTTCAGCCGTACGCCGCGCATGAACGACGGCGGCAACGGCGGCGCTCCGCGTTCGATGGGCACGCCCGGCCGCGATCACTGGGGCAACTCGATGTTCTGCCTGATGGGCGGCGGCGGCATCCGCGGCGGCACGATCGTCGGCGCCACCGACCGCCTCGGCGAACGCCCGCGCGACCGCGCGGTGACGCCGTGCAACATCCACGCGACGCTCTACAACGTCCTCGGCATCAACCCGCGTTTGCAGCTCATCGACCCGAGCGGCCGTCCGGTCAACGTGCTGGACGATCCGACGCCGATCCATGAGTTGCTATAAGCAAATAGATAAGTGCACAACGATCTAACGAGCCGCGACGGTTAGGGAGCGTCCCTGGTGGTGTCGGCTCCTTTTGCGTAAGCACATTCGCTGAAAAACGGAGGCGAAGCGTGCCCCTAGACAATTGCCCACACA
>DASRSQ010000935.1:0-14572 GCA_035656475.1 Gemmataceae bacterium
CTTAAGGAGTGAACCTGCGACTGCTGGCGCGAACATACACCGGAAAGTTCTTCGTTTGTGATCATTATTAGCAGCGACGCTGCCGATTCAGTGTATCTGGCGTCTCGAAACGAGATCAGGACCACCCAAGATTGCTTACAGCCGGCACTCGTGAGCCATCCCAACCTTGACACTATTAATAACTGGCCTTGCTTGAGCAACGTCTGACTTATTATGAAACGTTGCCTCGCCAGGATCCAGTTTCGCCGGGCTGGGGGATCTGACGCCAATTGCCGTCAAATGAACCGGCGGATGGGCTAACGATAAACGTGAATTCACCGTCTTCATCGAATTCGTGCCACTGCCCGCGAATGATGAAACTCTGTCCGCTTTGGGTGTACGTGACGTTTGTAAAAGTGCCTATGGTCAGAATCTGATTGGGGTCTGGATCACTTATGTCGTGTACTTCATAGGTGCCAGTCGCGCCCTGGAATTGGATTGTATTCGGGCGGATCTCGTGCGTGAGGTCGCGGGTATATACTGCGGACCACCTACTTGTAGGTAATCCTGCAAATGCTACTGGCGACATGTAATGCTCCTTGTAAGTCAGGTAGAAAACGAGAACGTGAATTGAGCAAGAGTACCGAGTACACCACAGATTGCAAGAATAATTAGGTGCGATTGACGTGAAATTTTGGTGAGGCAGCAAGTATCCTATTAATGCCGTAGGTCTACAATAGCACGGCAGCGCGAATTGGCGCATCTGCGACGTCTCGGACGATCACCTTGACACCGGGCGCAAGCCCGTTCCGCCGATCCATGGCGAGGCATGTGGTTTGGACCGCCGACCAGCTCGTACCGTTCGCGTGTATTGGGACCGAGAGGTAGTCGAGGATGAACTTCTTTTCGGTATATTCAGATGCCGTACACCTTTCATCTTCGCCCCTCAATCCAGGGTCCACGCATTTAAACCTACCTAGGTTAACTTACTTATGCCAATCTGGAGAAAACACAGGACTTATCGAGCATTGCGCTCTGGAGCGCAAAAGCCATTTCAGATTGAAGGCAAAAAAGCCCTGCGAGATTCATTCGAATTCGCCCATCGATTCTGAAGGTCGCCATTTTTCGCTTGGAAAACTCCAGGGGAAAGTGAACAGCGAATAAACATGCCGGTTCCTCTCGGAATCTGCGAAGAATTTGATGCGTGGACCCTGCCCCTCAATCCGTCTTGGCGATCCTTGATCAGGCACTCCGAGACACAATCCGCAGCACGCTGCTGTGCCGCCACCGCTTCGCCCGCTTCGGCTCCACGCCGCGCTCGTTTAGCATCTCCGCGATCACGCGCAGCGACTTGCCTTGATTGTGCAGGCGTTGGATCCAGGCAACCTCCTTCTGTTCCCGTTTGTTCTCGACCAACAGACCGTCCGGCCCGAAGTCCCACCCGTAGGGCGCGTGCCGGCTGATCCGCTCGCCGCGCCCGCGTTTCACCTTCATCGCCGCACGCGTGCGCTCGCGGATCATTGCCCGCTCCAGCTCGGCGAACACGCTGGCCATCTGCGCCATCGCCCGGCCGTAGGGGTTCGTCATGTCGAAGCCTTCTGCGATGGCGACCAGCTCGATGCCCATCCGGTCGAAGTCGACGATCGTCTGGGCGGCGTCGGCCACCGAGCGGAACAGGCGGTCGAACTTTGCCACGACGATGACCGGCTTGCTCTTGCGGGCGATCGAAAGCAGCTTGGTCCCCGCGGGCCGGCTCGACAGCGCCTTGCCGCCGGAGATGCCGGGATCCTCCAGGATCTCGGCGAGTCGTAGGCACTTCAGCTCGCAGTACGCGCGGATGCGCTGGCGCTGGGCCTCGAGGCCGAGGCCGCTGTCGGCCTGGTCCTCGCTGCTGACGCGGATGTATCCGTAGGCGGTTCGCATGGCGATATCCTCCTCAAGTGGTCAGTGAGGATACCTCGACGTGCGGGCAAAGCAAGCATAGCTGGCGGGAAAGTGGACGCAACGGAACCGTTGCGTCCGAGTCATTTCCGCCCCTTGATGCGATTCGTTGGCGCGATGGCACTGACGTAAAAAACTCTCGCACGCAACAAGCTCGCGCAGCGCGGTAATGGGGAACACGTGCAGCGTGCTCGGCGGCAATGGGACGCTCTCGGGTGTCGCGCATAGCGGAAACTTGGCCAAACATTCTCCAACGTGCTGGTTTCGTAAAATAACTGTCACATTCGTCGTGCAACGGTGGATGAATTGAGGAAACGCGCATGGCCGAGGTGCAGCCGGATTCCGCGGAAACTCGCGAGCTGCTTGAACGTGTGGCGAACCATGATGCTGGCGCGCTCGAAGAATTGCTGGTGCATCATCGTGCGGGTCTACGCGATTTCATCGAGTTTCATCTTGATCCCAGACTGCGTGCACGCGTCGACCCTTCCGATGTCGTGCAAGAGACGCAAATGGAACTGGTTCGGCGTATGGAGGATTTCTTGGCACGACGACCAATGCCATTCCGCTTGTGGATGCGAAGGAAAGCCTACGAACGCCTGTTAAACTTGCGACGCAACCATCTGGTGCGAGAGCGACGCAGTGTCCGGCGTGAAATAGCGTTCCCAGATCAGTCGTCGCTCGCATTGGCGCGGCCACTATTAGCCAAACAGCCGACACCCAGCCAGGAGGCCGAGGGCCGTGAGCTGGCTGAACAAATCGCCAGGGCCGTGGCGCATCTCGCGGACGCGGATCGGGAAATCCTGTTGCTTCGTCAGGCCCAAGAGTTGCCTTTCGAAGAGATTGCTGTGTTGTTGAACGTGGAGGCGGGGACGGCGCGGAAGCGGTTCGGTCGCGCGCTGATTCGCTTGCAAACAGCGCTGCGTGAGGAAGGGCTGCTGAAGGAGTTGCCATGAGCGACATGGCCGCACTTGGAGACGGCTTGGTGGAGTCACTCGTTGGCCATATCGCGGATGACTTTCTGCGCCGGCAGGAACGAGGCGAGAATCCGGACATCGAGGAATACGCGACGCGCTACCCAGACGCGGCACCATTGCTCCGAAATGTGCTGGGATCTCTGCGACTGATTGCTCAGACGTCGGCATCCGTTGCCCGGGAAACCGTTTCGAGTACATTCGGTGATTTCCGCTTGCTACGCGAGATTGGTCGCGGCGCTATGGGCGTTGTCTATGAGGCCGAGCAGATTTCGCTGAATCGGCGCGTGGCCTTGAAGGTGCTGCCGTTTGCAGCTACCCTGGATGAGCGACGACTTCAGCGTTTCAAAATCGAAGCACAAGCTGCGGCGCAGCTACACCACCAGCATATCGTGCCGGTGTATGCCGTCGGCAGCGAAGGCGGCGTTCATTGTTACGCCATGCAATTCATTGACGGCCAAGATCTTGCGGCCGCGATCGCGGAATTACACACCCGAGTCGACGCGGCGCCGCCTTCCAATTCGCCGGCAACGACCGTGCTGCAGGATCCGCACAGCGCGGTTTTTTGCCGCCGTGTAGCCGAAATGGGCCGGCAAGCGGCCGAAGCCCTCGATCACGCGCATCAAGCCGGCATCATTCACCGAGACATCAAGCCGAGCAATCTGTTACTCGATTCTCAGGGCAAGGTGTGGATTACGGACTTCGGACTGGCGCATTGTCAGAGCACGGCCAATGTGACCGTGACCGGCGACCTCGTGGGCACGGTGCGCTACATGAGTCCGGAGCAGGCGCGAGGCGGACGTACCCCCGTCGATGTCCGCACCGACGTTTACTCCCTGGGCGCGACTCTGTATGAACTGTTGACATTGCAGCCGGCATTCGACGGCAAGGATCGCGAGGAGATCCTGCGCAAGATAGCCGGCGAAGAACCAGCAGCGCCTCGCAGCCTTAACCAATCGATCCCGCAAGAATTGGCCATCATCGTCCAGACCGCGCTCGCCAAGGCGCCTGAAGAGCGGTACGCCACGGCCCAGGATTTCGCTGACGATCTGCAACGATTTCTGGACGATCTCCCCATCCACGCTCGCGCCCCCAGCGCGGTCCAGCGGTTGCGCAAGTGGGTGAGGCGGCATCGGTCGTTGGTGGCTATGACAAGCCTGTTCGTACTGTGCGTGGTTCTGATGAGCGGCGGTTTTCTGATACGGCAGAACTGGCGTCAGACTGCCGCCGTGGCCGCCGCGAGCGTGCATCTGCAGCGCGCCGAACTGCTCCAGGAACAGGGCCGATGGCCAGAAGCGCGCGTCGCGTTGGAACGCGCGGACGAGCGATTGGGCGAGGATGGCCCCGAAGCGATACGACAGCACTTACGGCGCCTGCAAGACGACCTCGATTGGGTCGTAGACCTGGACACCGCCCGCCTGCGCGCCGCGGAAGCAAACTCGGCCATGGGCGTCAATCTTTCCGGCGCCGACCTCGCCTATCGCGAGGCGTTTGCCAAACGAGTACTGGATATCGAGCAGGGCGATGAGGACGAGACGACGGTGCGCATTCAATCGCTGGCCATACGGCAAGTGCTGGTGGAGGCACTCGATCACTGGGCTTTCGTGAAAGAGCGACTCCGTCCTGGAGACGGCGCGGTCTTACTGCACCTCGCGCGGCGGCTGGATGACGAGCCGTGGCGCAATAAATTGCGCGACACGAGTATTTGGAGCAATCGCGGAGCCCTGGAAAAGTTGGCCGACGATCCTGGCGCGCCGAAGGAGCCTGCCGTCGACTTGGTTCTCCTTTGCTTTCTTCTCGACAAGCAGGGTGCAGCGGTGCCTGCGGAACGGCTTCTCCGCCGCGCCCAGGCCGATCGACCACAAGACTTCTGGATTAACCTGTTGCTGGCCAATCTGCTGGCCTCGGTAGATGCTATGACTCCACAGAGATTGGAGGAGGCAATCGGTTTTTATCGCGCCGCCCTCGTGCAACGTCCGCGGAGCGACACGGTCCTGCTTAACCTCGGCGTTGCCCTAGGCCTCTTGAATCGCGCGGCGGAGGCCGAGCAAGTCACTCGCAAGGTACTGGATGCGAGGGGGCCCTATGCGCCGGCGTATAGCAATCTTGCCAGCGTGCTCGCAAGCCAGCAGCGTCTTACCGAGGCGGAGCAAGCCTGTCGGCAGGCACTCGCTCTCCAGCCCGAAAATGCTCAGGCACACAATAACCTTGGCAATGTCTTGATGTCCCAGGCAAAATTGTCCGAAGCGGAACGTGAGTTCCGCCAGGCCATTGCCATAAACGCCAACCTTGCGGAAGCGCACCACTCTCTGGGGGGCTTGCTGGGAAGGCAAGGCAAGATTTTCGAGGCGGAAAAGGCGTTTCGCGCCGTCATCGCGTTGCGACCCAAGAACGCCGTCGCCCATGCCGATCTTGGATTGGCCTGCCAACTCCAAGGCAAATTCGAGGAGGCGGAGAAGGAGGAACGGAAGGCTATTTCGCTGCAGCCCGGTTATGCAGAGGCCTGGTTCAATTTGGCCAATGTTCTGATCGGCCGAGACCGACTCGACGAGGCGGAAGACGCGCTTCGGCGGGCGATTGCCTTTAAGCCTGACTTCGCAGCCGCGCATCACAATCTACGTTTACTCATGAAGCAACGCGGGCGTTAGCCTGCGCGGCTTGTTAGCCAACAATCTTCACGTCAAGCTGTCACAATTTCGCGGCGACGGTGGATGAAGGAAAAGATGGGCCTTCGACCCTCTGCTGACACGAGGAGGGAACGAGACCTTGATGCACCGAAATCCAAGTAACATTGCTTGAAAGATTACTAGCCGCTCGACAATGAAAAAGCCATTTACCTGCAACACTCGGTCCGTGACCGGCAACATGGTCCTGGGCGTTCTATTTCTGGGTTGCGGCATTCTCCTCGTTGGGACGCCCTGTATCGCTGGCGCGGGAACGCTCTTCGGCTCGGTGTCGCCCCCGAGAGACGCAAATGAACTCAAGGGCACGCTGTGCGTGTTAGCAGTCTGCCTGGCCATGGCGGCCGCCACCTTGAGCCTTGGAGTGCTGTGCTTGAACGCCACCCTCTTGCCCCGCACTCTGGAAATCACAAACGAAGGCATCGAACTGCGCTGGTTCCAGAAGAAGCTAGGAAACGTCCCCTTCGCCAACGTGAAGGAAGTGTTCGTCAAGACTCGCGCCATGGCCGGTGAGACGGCAGAGGGCGCGTATTGGCAGGCTTTTCTCACCGGAGGATTTATTGCGGCCACCATTGCCCGAAATCGGTTCAATCCTAATGAGCCCATCGGCATCGTCATTACGCTAATGGACGGGAAGGATCCAGACACGTTCTGGCCTAGAACCCTTTTCAAGAAAAACCACAAAAAACGTCTGGAAGTCCTCTACCACTGGAAGCTGCCACACAAACGAATAGTGGAGAAGATCACTAAGGCAGTCTCTCGACATAAAGAAATTAACTGACTGTGAGCTATTTATCTTCACGGAAGGCACCTCTTATTCCGGGCTCATCCGGGCGAGGCGAGCATGCAGCAGTGGCTCGCAAAATCGAGCGCGAAGCACGCCTGCACGGCGGACGCCGAGGGCGGTCACACGTGGGACTGCCAGCACTCGCAACGTGCCGTTCGCGTGACGGGCAGCCTGCCGTGGCGTGGCGTGCACGGCAGCTCCCAGCCTGCCGACCTGAGAATGGATACGAAATGGATCTTGCCGGCCGTCAGACACCTCGAAAGCAATTCTAAGCTTGCGCTCTTCTGAACGCCCTCGAGCTCGCCTCGAAGCGTATCTGCGCCTAATCTAATGCGTTCGTGCCTGAAACTCCTTCGGTGCATCATCCAAAACATCAAACGATCGGAGTGGACGCAACCCACCCGTTGCGTCCAGTTCATTTGCCATGGTGTAGTCGGCTGGCCAAGCCCCGAATGGCCAGTTGTTCAATTCGATGTGCTCGACAGCCACATCGGCGTGTCGGACGTATTGTCTGATTGGTGCGTGCAAAAGGGCAGCTAAATGGCACGACAGGTGACCTCGAATTCACTTCTCGTCCAAAACCTGTCGCACCTTCTTGACTAAGGCGACGGGCGTAAATGGCTTCTGAACGAAGGCAACCTTTTCTTGCAACAGGCCGTGCCGGACCACGGCATCGTCCGTGTAGCCACTGGAGAAGAGTACCTTTATCTGGGGGAACCGGGGTTTCAGGGAGTCGGCCAATTCCGGACCACTCATCTCAGGCATTACCACGTCCGTCACCAAAAGATCAACCCCACTCGAACCCTTCTCCACGAGGCGCAGGGCTTCCTTGCCGTTTCGCGCCGCCAGGACACTGTAGCCGTGGGTCTGCAACACCAAGGCCGCCAGCTCACGCACGCTGTCCTCATCCTCGACCAGAAGGACCGTCTCGGTGCCATGTCCACTGTTTCCAACGTCGGTCGCTTTGGGTGCGGCCCCCTGTTCTTCCACGGCCGGGAAGTAGATCTTGAAGGTCGTCCCGATGTCCGGTTCACTGTAGACCTGCACATGGCCCTCGCTCTGCTTGACAATACCTTGAACCACTGCCAGTCCCAGTCCGGTCCCTTTGCCGACGCCCTTGGTAGTGAAGAACGGCTCAAAGATTCGTGCCCTCACTTCCGGCGTCATGCCACTACCCGTGTCGGCCATCGACAGCATGACGTAACGACCTGGTTTGACTTCGGCGTGCAGGCGGGCGTATTCCTGATCCAGTTCCACACTGCAGGTTTCCACGGTCAACTTACCACCTCTGGGCATGGCGTCGCGGGCGTTGACGGCCAAGTTCATCAACACCTGGCCCAACTGGCCGGGATCGACCTTTACACGGCTGATGGTCGGATCGAGAATAGCGGTGAGCATGATGTCTTCGCCGATGAGCCGTCGCAGAAACTTCTCGGTCTCACGTACCATCTCGTTCAAGTCTAGGACTCTCGGCTCCAGAACCGTTTTGCGGCTGAAGGCAAGTAGTTGTCGGGTGAGTGAGGCCGCTCGTTCCCCAGCTTGATTAATGGTCTTGAGAGACTCACGCATCGGGTCGTGCGGCCCCACCTTGGCGAGCAAAATTTCGCTGAATCCCATGATGACGGTGAGCAGGTTGTTGAAATCGTGAGCCACGCCGCCCGCCAGTTGGCCGACCGCTTCCATCTTCTGCGCCTGCTGAAACTGCGCTTCCAAAGATTTCCGCTCGGTAATGTCCTGGGCAAGACAGATGAAGCCGGCGAACTGCCCGTCGTCTCCGAGGAGCGGGGTATTGAACCACTCGCACGTAATCGTGCGCCCGCCCTTGGTCAGGTTCTCGTTGATCGAATGAGCCTGCATGTCTCCGGAACGGATGCGGCTCAGAATGATCTCTCCATGTTGCAAGAATGAACGTGGCACAAGTGCCTCGTAAGGTGGCCCAGTGCCCAGCATCTCTTCCCTCGTATACCCAAAGATACGTTCGGCGGCCGCGTTCCAGTCTACGATGCGCATGTTGGCATCGAACAGGACGTAGGCCAGCGGCATTCGTTGAATGTGGAGTTGGAGCCGGCTCAGCAAGGCGTCCCGCTCTGCCGCCAACAATCGCTTGTCGGTAAAGTCCTTGACAACGCCCACCAGACGCACGATTTCGCCCTGTTCGATGATCGGATTGCCCTTAATCCAGACCCAACGCACCGAACCATCGGGACGCACGATACGACATTCGGCATCAATGTAGCCCGTCTCGTACATGGCGGCGTTCTCACGGATCATCTTCTCTTGGTCCAGAAAGTGGATCCCTTCCATGTACGATTGGGGGGCGTCGAGAAGGCTCTGGCAGGAGCGCCCCCATATTGTTTCGTAGGCGGGGCTGACGTACAGTACTTTGCCCTTCTTGGCGTCGATCATCCATAGGACGTCTTGGATCTTGGCGGTCAACTCCCGGAACCGCTCCTCGTTCTGCCGGAGTTGTTTCTCGGCTAAGCTCCGCTCCAGGGCGTAGCGGATCGACCGCCGCAACTGGCCGGCGTCGGCCTGCCCCTTCACCAAGTAGTCTTCCGCCCCTTCCTGAAGCGCCCGCAGCGCCAACTCCTCGTCGTCCTTTCCTGTCAGCACGACCACGGCGACTTTCGTGTTCCTATCCCGCAGCCTTCGGAGGGTCTCCAGTCCCTCGCTGTCCGGCAAACCCAGGTCGAGGAGAACTACGTCGAAGTGGCCCTCCGAGAGCATGCGCAGGGCGTCGGCCAACCGTGCGCTGCTCCGCAGTCGAAATCGGCTGACTGGAGACAGTGCCTCTTCCGTCAACAGCACGTCGGTCGGGCTGTCTTCCACCAGAAGTACGTCCAGAGTTGTTGCAGTAGCCATGTCATCCACCTACCGGCAGCGTAACCACCGCGAACCAAAAACACTCGATGGTCTTGACGACCTCGGCAAACTTTTCGAAGTCCACTGGTTTCACGATGTAACAGTTGGCATGCAGCCCATAGGCTTTCAACACGTCCGCCTCGTCCTTCGAGGACGTGAGAACGACCACCGGGATGACCTTGAGGAGCTCGTGTTCCTTGATCTTGCTGAGGACTTCCCGACCGTCCATCTTGGGTAGGTTGAGGTCGAGCAGAATGAGGTCTGGGCGGGGCACCATGGCATACTTGCCTTCCCGGCGCAGGAAGGTCATCGCCTCCACCCCGTCTGTGACAGCGTGAAGATTGTTACATACCTTGGAGAACTCCAGCGCCTCCCGTGCGAACATAGCGTCGGTGGGGCTGTCTTCCACGAGCAGGATTTCGACCGGTCTAGGTTTTTCCGGCTGGGTCATGGCGGTGTCCCTCCCCGGCAGGGATGGTGAAGCAGAAGGTCGAACCTTTGCCGGGTTCCGACTCGACCCACATTCGCCCCCCGTGTCGCTCCACGATCTTCTTACAGATGGCGAGGCCGATGCCCGTGCCGGGGTATTCGTCGCGGGTGTGAAGCCGCTGAAAGATGACGAAGATGCGGTCGAAGTAGCCCGGTTCGATGCCAATTCCGTTGTCCCGCACCGAGAATTCCCATTCCCCTGGGCCCCGCCGAACGCCGACGTGGATTGCGGGCCTCTCCCCACGCCGAAACTTGATGGCGTTGCTGAGGAGGTTCTGAAACACTTGTGCCAGTTGAGCGCCATCGGCGAAGACGGTCGGAAGGTCGTCGTGGGTGACGACCGCCGCCGATTCAGCGACGGAAGCCGAAAGGTTCGCCAGCGCCGCCTTCAAAACGGCGTTACAGTCGATTGGCTCGAAGCCCTTGCCGCGGGTGGCAACCCGGGAGTACGCCAGCAAGTCGTTGATGAGCGTCTGCATTCTGCGGACGCCATCGACGGCGTGGCCGATCAACTCGTCCGCACGAGAATCCAGCTGGCCCTGGTAGCGCTTCTGGAGAATCTGCACGCACCCGGCCACGGCTCGGAGTGGCTCTTGAAGGTCGTGCGAGGCGACGTAGGCGAACTGTTGCAGGTCGATGTTGGAGCGGGCCAGTTCCTCAGCGGTTTCCCTCAGTTCGGCCTCAGCGAACTTTCGCTCCGAAATATCCCGTACGATGCCGGTGAAGTAGCGGTGATTCCCCAAGCGAAACTCGCTCACCGCCAAATCCATAGGAAACGTCGAACCGTCCTTGCGCCGTCCGATCACTTCCCGGCCGATGCCGATGATCTTTGCCTGGCCAGTTTGGAGATAGTTGGCGAGATAGCCGTCATGCTCACCGTGGTATGGTTCCGGCATGAGCAACTTGACGTTCTTCCCGATGACTTCGGAAGATAGATAGCCAAATATCTGCTCGGCAGCCGGATTGAATGTCGCGACCGCCCCACGATGGTCGATGGTGATGATTCCGTCGATCACATGGTCCACAACGGAGCGCATTCGCTCCTCGGCCTCCCGGATTTCGGCCTCGGCCCGCTTGCGCTCGGTAATGTCCCGGACGATGCCCGTGAAATAGCGCTCGTCACCCAAGCGGAATTCGCTGACGGCCAAATCCATCGGGAAGGTCGAGCCATCCTTGCGCCGGCCGACCACTTCCCGTCCTATGCCGATGATTTTCGCCTCGCCGGTCTGGAGGTAGCTGGCGAGGTAGCCGTCGTGCTGGATGTGGTACGGTTCGGGCATCAGCAATTTGACGTTTTTGCCGATGATCTCTGAGGCCGCAAAGCCGAAAATGCGCTCTCCCGCAGGGTTGAAGGTCGTCACTGTTCCACGGTGGTCGATAGTGATAATCCCGTCGAGGACGTGGTTGACCACCGAGCGCAGACGTTCTACGGCCTCAGCCGATTCCTCGACCTCCTGCTGCGACAGTCGCTTGCGGTCGATGCTGCCCATTCACTCGGTCTCCGAAAAATGTTCTCAAGCGAACATTTTTTAGCCTATCCCGAGAGGGTCGTCCGTCAAGCCTCTGGTTCGGGTGCCGGGGGCCGCACTAGAATGGTGGAAAGACGCCGGCGACTTCCTTCGGCGGGCTTTGTCCTGCCAACCGCGCAGCGGGGAGGTCCGGCGTGTGACCGAGGCATCATCCAGCTCTGAAACAAATCTACTTCTGGCCTCTCTCTCTGCGCAGAAGCTACGCCGTCTTCTTCGCCGCTGCGAGGTTGTTGTACTACGCGCAAACGAAGACCTCTATGAAGTGGGCGCCTCCATTGAGGACATCTACTTCCCCAGGAAGGGCTGCTTGATCTCGCTCGTCAAGGTTCTCGACGACGGCGAATCCTTCGATGCTGGGCCGGTAGGGTACGAGGGCTTCATCGGATTGGCGGCACTTTCAGCAGTCGAGACGACCTTCGGGGCGACGGTGCGACTTGCTGGAGAAGCCGTGCGGGTAACGGCGAGCGATCTCAAGGCTGAAATGCGGGACAACGGCAAGTGGTCCGACATTCTCTTTCGCTACCTTCACTACTTGCTCGTCAATGGGTCCCAGCTTTCCGGTTGCAACCGCTTTCACTCGCTAGAAAAGCACCTATGCTCCTGGCTCTTGACCTTGCACGACCGCATCGTGGGGGACGACCTGGAGATTACTCACGATGTTCTCGCCAAAATGATCGGCGTGAGGCGGGTCGGGATAACGCAGGCCGCAAAAAGACTACAGGAAGCAGGGATGATTCGTTACAGTTGGGGAAAACTCACGATCTTCGACCGCCAGCGGCTCAAGGCTCATGCCTGCGTTTGCTATAAGCAGAAAACGAAGGCATATCAGCGGTTGCTCGACCCCGCTTGGCCATACCGCTGACGAGAGTTGAGCGTCGACGGTACCCACCTGAGCAGTTCGTCGGCGAATCGGAGGTCACCGTGCCGATGCATTGGTCGAAATTGTAATCCGCAGTGGACGCAACCCCTCCGTTGTGTCCACTTCGATGCGGAGATTTATGGCAAATCCGCCGCTTCCGCACGCATATTGTCCGCCGCCCACAACGCCAGGCTAACGGCTAAAACGAGGTCGTCGTGCGAGCGGTCCTTGTCGGCGCCGAACTTCTCGTTGCCCGCATCGGTGATCTTCACCGTAAACGTCTCCAACTCACGCACCAGGACCTGAGCCAGCGGCAGGCTCGACGCCACCTCCAGCCGCTGGTCCCGCAATGCCGCCTGCACTGCAGCCACGAGATCCTTCTTCGGCACGTTAGCGCCGCCGCGTCCGTCGCTCGTCACCTTTCTGCCCGCGGTGATGGTGACAGGGAACACGCGCGCTGCCAGCCCCGCCTCCAGCAACAGATCCACAACCGCACGCCCAACACCCGTCGCATCCGGCACCAGCGTGCAACCCGTGAGCGCCGGCGAAGCCACCACGTCGCGAACGCGGGCCACCACGGCGGGATACGGCGTGCCATTCGCGAACCGCTCGAGGTGCCGCACTGCGCACCCGCTCCGCGTCTTCTCTACGCACGCCAGCGCCGAGAAGTCCGACGCCTGCCCCAGATCGAGTCCCAACCACCAGCTCATGTCACCCCCTGCGGAAACAACCGCTTCACATCATCGCGCAGCGCCGCCTGAATGTCGGCGTAGCTGAACACCGCGTCGATGACGTCCTCGAAGCTACATAGGTATTCCTGGCGATACCATCGCTCGCCGAGCGCCCGCCGCTCCTCGGCCAGGAACGCGGGCGAGATGCGTGGGCACTCGTCCGCCGTGATGCGCAGGCGCTGCCAGGGCTCCTCGCTATGCCACGCGTCGTGGAACCACCCTCGCTTGCCGAACGGCGTCGACAGCGCGATGAGCCGCCCCTTGGATACGGCAAGCATGGGCCGCACCGCGCGGTAGAGCGCGTCGTCGACGCGAGCCGCCTCGTCGATGATGAGCAGCGCGACGCCGCTGTACCCGCGCACCGTCTTTTCGGTGCCGGGCAGCGACAGGATGCGCGAGCCGTTGGCGAGCTGGAGGTGATGGAGCGTCTCGCCCACCGCAGGCACGGGAGGACCGAGCGCCCGGTAGGCATCGAGGATCTTGCGGAAGAGCTCGCTCGACTGGCGATCGGTGGGACTCAGGATCAGGATGGGGGAGCGCGGCTCGAGGAGCGCGACGCGAAGCGCCAGCGCTGCGGCCACGGTCGACTTGCCCGCCTGGCGCGAGCACAAAAGCAACATGCGCTCGGCGGCGGTCTGCAGAAGTTGCGACTGCCAGGCGTCAGGCGGCATGCCGGACGCCGCCATCAGCCGGTCGGGCTCGGCGCGCAGGGTATCGAGCAGCGGCTCGCCGCGCCATCGTCGCAGGGCGGCCTCGCGCTCGATGCGATCCAGCTTCCGACGTAGCGTCTGGAGGCTCATGGCGTTATTCCGGGGGCATTTTTCGCCGGTTTCCTATTCACGGAATCGCACTGCTTTCCGGTTTGGGCGCGGGAGCTGGGTCCGACGTAATCTGCTCCTCGACGGCGCGGAGGCGGTCGCTCAGCTCGGTGATTTCGCGCAGCTTGCAGCTCATTTCGATGATGGCCCGGGCTGCACCGAGGCGCACGGTTGGTGGTGTGTTCGCCTTTTGCAACTCAATCAACGTCTTCACCGCCTCAGTTGATGCGGCGGTGAGTGCACCCGCAGTGCGTTTCACGATGTCGGCGCGGACCTGCTGAAGTCGTTGACGAAAGGCGGGATCATTCAGCCTGCGGTACGCGGTGGAGATGCTGATGCCGGCGGACCTCGCAGCCGACTCGGTCGTCGCCCCACACGCCAGCGCGCTGAGGAAGGCCTCGTCAGCATTGCGCCTGCTGCCGCCCGGCATCGATCACCTCCCGAACGGATCCATGCCGCCGCAAGCGAACCAGAAATCCTCGTTCCACGCCTGCGGCGGATTCTGCTCCGCGTACCAGAGCGGCAGAGCTAGCGAAAGTACCAGGTCGTCATGGTCGCGCTCGCGCCAATCTTCGAGAGCATCGCCGCTCGCTGCCTTCGCCCTCGCTTTGAAAAGTTGCATCTCCTCTACAAGCGTCCTCGCCTCCGGTAGCGAGCTTGCGATCGCAAGACGCCCGGTCTGCATGAGCGTCTGCAGCACGCCGATCAGCTCTTTGCGCGGCACATGCCAACCCACAGTGCCACGGTCATAGCTCGCCGCCTGGCCAGCGGTGACGACGACGCGAACAACGCGATCCCACATCCCCGGTAGCCGCGCGACCAGATCGACGACGGCGAGCCCGACGCCCGTTGCGTCGACGACGACGGTGGCGTTCGCGAGCGGCACCACGTTGGCGCTGGCCGCGGACCGCGCCAGCATCGCGCC
>DASRSQ010000936.1:0-5596 GCA_035656475.1 Gemmataceae bacterium
AACCTCGATGGCGACGGCGGCGATGATGAGAGCGATGATCATGCCAACCGCGCCGAGAGGCACCAGGCCGAGCTCGATTTTGCCACCGGAGAGAAAGCCGGCGAGCGGGCTGCCCAGGCCGACGCCGAGCGCCACGGTGGCGACGACGAGGCTGGTCGTTTTCTCGTCCCAGCGCGGGTCGCGCGATTCGCCGTGCATGTACATCGACGCTCGCATGTACGACACCATGAAGATGAAAAACGCGATGCCCATGACCGATAGCACAAGCGGCCGCGAGCGCAGCATCACGCGCAGGTTTTCAAAGAGCGGCGTGATCGGGTTCCACGGGAACGGTTTGGTGGGATCCGCTGGCGGTAGCCAGACGATCAAGCTGCTGGCCAGAGCGCCGATGACCGACAGGACCAGCAGGATGATGCCGATCCATACCTCGTTGCCGCGGAAGAAATCGAAGAGCAAGCCACCCGAGACGGTGCCGAGAATACTGGCGAGGAAGGTGGTCGATTCGAGGATGCCGTTGCCGCGTGAGAGGATGTGTGGCATCAGGATCTCGGGCATGGCGCCGTACTTCGCGGGAGCGAAGAATGCGGCATGCGTTCCCATCAAGAACACGCAGCTCATCACGACCCAGCCGCCGAGCTTGTCAAACTCGGTATTGGTGCCAAAAAAGAAGCCGGCGGTGAGCAGTGTAGCAATCGCGACCTCGGACCATTTCCAGAAGCGCAGCGTGAACGTCTTCGAATAGCGGTCCGCGAAGTAGCCGGCGTAGGTGCAGAAAATCGCCCACGGCGCGTAGAACAGGATCGGCATCAACGTGATGGCGGTTTCCTGCGTCAGCACCTTGTGCATGGCGTAGAACATCGCCGACGCGTGGATGGCCTGATCATTGAAGCCCGCGAGGAACTGGGCGACGATGAGGCCGACAAATGTTCGATTTCTGAGGTTTTCTGCAGGCTGATACTGCATGGAGAGTCGATCCCGCGACGATGTTAGCGTGCACCAGCACCTTTCAATTGTAGCAAGCATTGCGAGAATTTCAGCATCGCCGCCGTTCCATGGACAGGGACACGGCACTGTGGTACGATCGGGTCGATTTCAATCTCTCGGAGGTGAACCATGCGAGCGACAATCATCCTCTGGTGCGTCGGCATCATCGGCCTGCTCGGGGGCGCTTCGTCGTTGCATGCGACGGGTGACAAAGGCGGGAAGAAGGCTGACTCGGTGGAAGCATTGAAGGCGCGAGCGCGGGAAGGCGCCAGGCTGGAGTTCCAAGCGAAGGTGAAAGCGATGCAGGCCGAAGTGTACGCGGCGCTGGCCGGCGAAAAGGAAGCGGAAGCTCGTGCTCAGTTTGTCAACCGGCTTCTAAGCCACGGCGCTGCCTACGAAGAGGACTATCTCTCGGCCTTACATACGCTTGTCGAAATGCGCAAAGAGCGTGCCGAGAAAGAGAAAATACTCAAGCTGCTGGTGGAGAGCATGCGCTCCGAACTGAGGCGGAGAAAATGAGCGCACTCGAAGTCGTGACCTCGCTGCCCAGCCTGCCGCCGCGTGCGGTCGACAGCAACAAGGGACAATATGGCCGCGTGTTGATCATCGCTGGCAGCCGCGGCATGTCGGGAGCGGCGGTGCTGTGCGCGACGGCGGCGCTGCGCGGCGGGGCTGGGCTGGTGAAGGTTGCCGTCGCCGCCGAGATTCTGCCGATCGTCGCTGCGGGACAGCCGTGTTGCATGACGGCCGCGCTGCCGTGCGATGTCGATGGCCGCATCTCGGCGCTGGCGCTGTCGACATTGTCCACGCTGTGTGCGGAAAATGATGTCATCGCCATCGGGCCGGGGCTGGGTCGCAGCGCGGACCTGTCGGAGCTGCTCGCGGAATTGGTCGCGAAAACAGCCAGGCCGATGGTGATCGATGCCGACGGGTTGAATGCATTTGTCGGCCAGGGGGAAAAGTTGACCTCATCGGCCGGTCCACGCGTCATCACGCCGCATCCCGGCGAATTTGCCCGGCTCTTGCAAGTCGATGTGCCAACCGTGCAGGCCAATCGCCGCGAACTGGCGGCGGAGCTCGCGCAAAAGCATGGCCTGATCGTCGTGCTGAAAGGACATCAAACGGTGGTCACCGACGGCCGACGCGTTTACGTCAACACCACTGGCAATCCCGGCATGGCGACCGGCGGCACCGGCGACGTGTTGACGGGCCTGATCGCTGCGCTGCTCGGCCAGAAGCTGCCGCCATTCGAGGCGGCCCAACTCGGCGTCTTCGTGCACGGTCTCGCCGGCGACCTGGCCCGCGACCAGATTGGCGAGGTCAGCCTCATCGCCACCGACCTGCTCGACTTTCTCCCCGCGGTGCTACGCGGCAACTTGGGGCATCATTAGATCTCGCATTCGTTCGCATCACCTTAACGAGCCGCGACCGTGAGGGAGCGTACCGTCAATGTCCGACAGTTGACTTGGCGTTTGCTGCTTGCCATAAGAATTGCAGCGACATGTCGACTGTGGATGCGTTGACGGTGCGCTCCCTCACGGTCGCGGCTCGTTGATGATGCACAAGATCATTGGCGAGTCGCTCGGAAATCGTTGACGCGTCAACCTGCTGGTGTATCCTGGTTTTGTTGTTCATGCCGTAAATCCAAGCGAGCACTCCGATGCTGAAAAAATGCAGCTTTTGCGCTCTTCTCGCCGTCAACCTTGTCAGCGTGCACCTGCATGCCCACGCGGGGGACGAGAAATATCCGCTCGGCTCCCAGCTCAAGGTGCTGGCGGATGATGTCAAGAACGACAAATATCGCAAGATCGTGCTCGAGAAGATGCTGATCACCGATCTCGCGGCGGAATGGCAGCGCGTCGCGACCGAGGACAATCCTGAGAGCTTTCTCGGCAAGCACGGGGGCAAAGACAAGGTGCTCGCCGATCCGGAGCTGAAGCGCGCTTACGAGCGACGCGTGCAGATTCGCAACGACTATCTCGACCTGATGCGTGCGGGCTACAAGCGTTACAAGCAGACGCCGCCGTTCGACAAGGGGGCCAAGGCGGAGCCGGCCGGCAATCTGGTACGCAAGACCGAGGCGGTGACCGGCGCGCTGTCGATTGTGATGCCGTGCGACGGCGCCGAGAAGCAATGGCCGCGCTTTCGCGGGCCGAGTGGGCAGGGGGAGACGAGCGAAAAAGGCCTGCCGACGGTGTGGGACAAGGATGGCCGAAACATTCGCTGGCGGACGAAGGTCCCGGGCGCCGGCAATTCGTCGCTGATCATCTGGGGAGATCGCATCTTCCTGACCAGCTCGGATGCCAAAGGGACCGAGCGATTTGTCCATTGCTTCAACCGCAAGGACGGCAATCTGATCTGGTCGCGCCAGGCGCCGCCGCACAAGCCAGAGACCGGCGTGCGCGACAAGAACGGCTACGCCTCCGCGACGCCGGTCACCGATGGCACGCGCGTCATCTCCTTCCTCGGCTCGTGTGGCCTGGTTTGCCATGGCATTGATGGCAAGCTGCTCTGGCAATACGCCGACTTCACGATCAAGACCGGCCACGGCGCCGGCTCGAGTCCGCTCCTCTACAAAGATCTCGTTATCCTTGCCCAGGACCAGAACCAGGCGGAATCGATTTTCCTCGCCCTCGACAAGCGCACGGGCAAGAAGGTGTGGGAAGGGAAACGGCAGAAGGCAATGACCTGGGCGACGCCCATCGTCGTGCACGTCGGCGATCATGACGAGATGGTGATGGCCGGCGCCGAGACCGTGCGTGGCTACGACCCGTCTACCGGCAAACCGCTCTGGTGGCTGCGCGGTCCTACCGTCGAAGTGATCCCTGCCATTGTTGTCGGCAAGGATCTGCTCTTTTCCGCGTCAGGCCGCAATGGCCCGACGATCGCCCTGCGTCCGGGCGGTGCGGGCGATGTCTCGAAAACGCATTTCGTCTGGCACAGCGTCCGCAGCGGCCCGCACGTGCCTAGCCCCGCGCTCGTCAATGGCCGGCTCTACAGCGCCAACGATTTCGGTGTCGTTACGTGCCTCGACGCCGCCACTGGCAAGGTCGTGTTCACCGAGCGCTTGAGCGACGCTTTCTCCGCATCGCCGCTCGTTGCGGGGGATCTGCTATATTTCGCCGGCGAATCCGGCATTACGCACGTGCTGCGCGCGGGACCGACGTTCGAAGTGATCGCAGCCAACGACCTTGGCGCACCGATCCTCGCATCGCCGGCGGCGCTCGATGGGTGCATTTTCATTCGTACGGCGCGGGAGCTGGTTTGTGTCGGGGAGAAACGGTGATGTGTGTTGGTATCAGATAGGTAAATCGTGGCAAGAAGTCGAAATAGCCCGGCACTTGAAGTACCGGGCTATTATCCTTCGTCGCTAACGCGACTGGATGCCGCAATCGCTTCCCTTTTTCTAAAACCGCGCCGGTACCTCGAAGCCCTTGCGGTATTCGCGCGTCAGCATGCGGTTGGCGGCCTGGTCGTTGCCGAAGGTTTCCGCGCGGACATCGACATTCAAACGCTGACCGACCGTGAGCATCGTCTTGTCGAGCGGCACCTCGCGGGCACGCAGGTGGTCGACCATGCGCGTCAGCGTTTCGTTTGCTTCGCGGTTTTCGCCGAGGACGCCGTTGCGACGATCGAATGGCACCGCGCGGCCGAGGCGATAGCTGATGTTGGCGAGATGGCAGAGAGCGCTGGACAGGTGGCCTTCGAGGATCTCGCCCTTGAGGTCCTGGCGGCGGCCGGAGCGGATGCAGCTGACCCAGTTGCCAAAGTGATCGCCGTTGCCGCCGAAGCGGCGCGTTTCCCGGTTATCGTTGTTGAAGACGATCGCGGTGTTGTAGCTGGTGAAGGCGACGTAGCCGTTGGCACAGTGGAAGACGTTGCCGACCATGGCGCCGCGATAGGGATCGGTGCGCAGGCCGCGGACTTCGAAGATGAGTTCGCTATCGCCGTAATCGAAGACAGCCATCTGCGTGTTGGGGGTTTCGCCGTCGTCGACGTAGCCGAACCGGCCGCCCAGGCTGATGCAGGAGCGCGAGAGTTCGCTTTTGCCGAGGCCCCAGCGAGCGACGTCCATCTGATGGATGCCCTGGTTGCCGAGATCGCCGTTGCCGTACTCCCAGATCCAGTGCCAGTCATAGTGGACCGGGCCGAAGGCGCGGTTGTTACGGCGTGGCGGGCGATTGGCCGCGGGGCCGCACCAGAGATCATAATCCATGGTGCGCGGCGGCTGCTGCGGGCCGTTGCACTGGCCGATGCTGTTGCGTGTCTTGTAACAGAGGCCGCGAGCCACGGTGCAGCGGCCGAGGTTATTTTCGCGGATGAACTGGATCGCATCGCGGATGCCAGGATTGCTGCGGATCTGCGTGCCCGCCTGGCAGATCTTGTTGTAATGGCGGGACGCTTCGACGAGTCGGCGGCCTTCCCAGATGTTGTGGCTCACCGGCTTCTCGACATAGACGTGCTTGCCGGCCTGCATGGCCCAGATGCCAGCGAGCGAGTGCCAGTGGTTGGGCGTGGCGATGGTGATCACGTCGAGATTCTTGTCGTCGAGCGCCTTGCGAATGTCGGTAATGGTCTGGGGAGCGCTGCCGCCGGCCGAAGAGACGCGGTC
>DASRSQ010000937.1:0-2533 GCA_035656475.1 Gemmataceae bacterium
GCTGCCTGTTGGCCCGCCGACTGATCGAGCGCGGAGTGCGTTTCGTGCAGGTTTACTCCGGTGGCGGCCACGCCGATCAAACCTGGGACGCCCACGGCGACGTTCTCAAAAACCACACGCTGCACTGCGGCGAAACCGACCGACCAATCGCGGCACTATTGACCGACCTGAAGCAACGCGGCCTGCTCGATTCGACATTGGTGGTGTGGACCAGCGAATTTGGCCGAACACCGACTGGCCAAAACGGCAAGGGCCGCGATCACAGTCCGCGCGGCTTCTGCACCGGGCTGGCCGGCGGCGGCGTCAAGGGCGGACAAGCCATCGGCGCCACAGACGAGTTCGGCTACGCCGCCGTCGAAAACAAAGTACACATTCACGATCTTCACGCTACCATTTTGCACCTGATGGGCATGGACCACGAGCGTTTGACGTATTTCCACGGCGGCCGCGAGCATCGGTTGACGGATGTGTCCGGCCGGGTAGTGGAGGAAGTGCTAGGTTGAGTGCAAGGAGCACGGTATAACGCGCCTGCAAAAGGTATGTCGTGGCACCAGCGATACTACCTCCGTTCAATGAAGAAGGGGAACTTCCGCCCGGCGTGTATCGTGCGCCGCTCTCCAATGTCCTCGAACGTTTCGGTCCAGGCACGATACAGCGTCGTGCCGTCGCGGATCGGTTGAATCGCATCTACCAGCTTGCGATCTCGACGGGATGCTTGGCACGCTTCGTCATTTTTGGATCGTTCGTCACCGCCAAGGCCGAACCGAGGGACGTTGACATCGTCCTCGTAATGGAAGACACCTTCGACTTGGCGTCCGTGACGGGTGAGGCCGTTTTGGTATTTCATCACATGGAAGCCGACGCTCATTTTGGAGCAAGCGTGTTCTGGACAAAACGCTCAGGGGCACTTGGCGGGGAACAGGCCATGATAGAATATTGGCAAGGACGCCGCGAAGGCGGCCAACGTGGCATCATCGAGGTTGTGGAGGAGAAACCATGATCGCTAACGACCAGGACCTTCAAACGACTTTGGATCGCATCACCTGGTTCCAAAAGCAAGTAGCCTTTCTCCGCAGAACCGAGACAAATTCTGTGAACTACCGCGCAGCGGTTTCCGGATTCCTGGCTGAGATCGACCGCATGCAACTTGAAGTCCGAGACTACTTGTCTTTCCTTCCAAATGACAACGTAGGAACCGTCGAGCACGCTGCCACAGCAAATGGCGGCCGTGACGGTGGCATACCGTGACATCTCGTCGCCTCCCTCGCCTGCAGAAACAAGGCCAGATTCAAACCCCACAAGTAAATCAGCACGACCGAAGAACCTTTGGATCCATAGCACAACAGATGGATCGGGCGCAGGCCGAAACGGCCTCGAATCGCTTTGGAGCCGCCCCGTCAACCTGGTATAGTAATCAATTGATTGATTGTCGATTCCTGTGCGAGGAGTTGGCGGTCCAAAGCGATAGAGAGGTCCGCAATGCCTTCGGCCAAACGCCCGGTATTGGATGGAACAATGCTCCGGCAACGCCTGGCTGCTCTGCGGCGGCGTCTGCGTTTCGTGGCGACCGTTCGCGGCAGCGGCCTGTTGCTGACTGTGCTTCTGGCCACGGCCGTCATTGCCGGCTTGTTCGATTGGCGCTGGCATTTGCCGGCTCTCGTTCGCGCTGTCGTCCTCGTGGGCACGATGGTCGGCAGTGTCATCGTCGCCTATCGCTATCTCTTTCGTCCCTTGAGCGCACCCAGCGATGATCTTAGCCTGGCCCTGCGTGTCGAGGAAGAATATCCGTTGCTCAACGACTCCCTGGCGAGCACGGTGCAGTTTTTGGAGCGCGGCACGCAAGCCGAATCATCGTCCGCCGTCCTGGAACGCGAGGCGGTCAAACGCGCCCTGGGCCGGGCGGCTGGGTGCGATTTCGGCAAGGTCATCAACAAGCGCGGCCTGGCCTGGGCCGGCGTTTCGGGTGGCGTCTTCACCGCGCTGACGGTGGCGCTGATCACGCTGTCGCCGAGCCTGGCGACGACGGCATTTCTGCGCCTGGCCAATCCGTTCGGCGACATCGATTGGCCGAAGAAAACGCAGCTGGAAATCGAGGAGCCGCGTTCGCGCATCGGTCGCAATGAGGCATTCGAGGTGCGCGGCACCGTCCACGGCGTCATTCCGTCCCAGGCCGTCGTTATCTTTCGCTTCGACGGCTTTCCCAATCTCGAACATCACTGCGACATCCGGACGGATGAGTCGGGCGTGGGACATTTGAACACACGTCTGCCGGCCGGCCGCGTGGAACGCAACTTCCGCTTTCACGTAAAGGCAAACGATGCGCTCAGTCCGGAATATCTCGTCGAAGTGTTGCCGCCGCCCTCGTTGGTGGCGCTGGACGGCAAGCCGTCGCCACTGCTCACGTTGACCTACCCCGCTTACACCGATTTGCCCTCGCCGGAAGCGCTGTCGCCGGGAATTGGCAACATCGATGCGGTCGTCGGCACCGCTGTCCAACTCCGCGCCCGCGTTGATCGTCCGCTCGCCCGCGCCT
>DASRSQ010000938.1:0-10314 GCA_035656475.1 Gemmataceae bacterium
CGCACTGCTTCGCACCGCTCCCGCGGTGCGCACTTCACGTCTTGCGATGGAGAAAGGACTCTGCCAGCGACTCCGCCGGACCTCCTGCGGTTGTGCAATGTTCTGCAATGATCCTGTCCGCAACGCTGGAGCGTCGCGAAGAAGTGCGGTCCACGCGGAGCGTGGGACCGAGAAGTCAGTCCAAATCAGGTCCTTCCGCTCGATACATCGCCTGCATTGGCGAAATACGCACGTTGGCGCTCTTGCGCTCCAGATTCTCGCGCAGGTGCACGTGGAACAACGTCCAGCGTTCTTCCTCCGAGGCCTCGCGCCGGCTGTGCTTGCATTTGATGATCGGTTCCACGCGGCCATATTTCTCGAGCTGTGACCTGCGATTGAATCGCGTCACGACATAAATGTCGTCGCCGTGGACACGGTCGTCGCGCACGAAGCTGAGGTTGTGCAGGAAGTACGACTGATCGCCGAGATAGAATTGCATGCGCAGGCCTTCGAGCGCTTCATCGGCCGAATTGATCATCAGGGGCATTTCCATGGGAACCGCGCTGCGAGCTTGCAGGAGGAACGCGGTGTCCTCGCGCGACCGATGCAGATAGGCGCCCTTGTAGGCGAAGCCAACGCCGTAGAGAACGAAAATCGTCACGAACATGGCCGCAACCAAGCCGACGATGCGCTCTCCCAAAAGGCGCTCGGACAAGCGCTTCCAACTCCAGATTGCGCCGTGAGCCGCCAGGATCGCCCACGGGGCGAGATAGTGCAGCATGTAATGATGATGCTTGCCGTCCGCAAGGCTGTAGATGAGGAGCGGCATCCACGCCCAGCACCAGACGAAGCGCAACGCCGGCGAACCATGGTTCCACACACTGCGAAACGTCACCAGTAGACCGCCACCGACCGCAATCGCCCACGGTTGCGACACCCAGGTCAGACATACGAAATAGTACCATGGCGGTTCGCCAAGGTAGTTGGCGTTCAGGCGGGCCTGGAGATCGAAGGTCCAGACATCCACCGCATCTGGATAACGGAGGTACGCCAGGATCGGCCAGGGAAGCGCCACCACGGCGAAGGCAAGCCAGCCCCACAGCCAGAGATAGCGCGTGTAGAGCCGGATGTTCCACAGGAAGAAGAGCGCCATCGGCCCCAGGCCGATCGAGGTGCGCAAGCCGAGCAATTTCGTCAGAAACGCCCAGGCGTACAGGCCGAGGAAGATAAGCAGGTCGCGGCGGTCGGTGCGGGTTTCGGCATTCGCGTTCCAGATCATGAACACGCCGATCGGCGCCATCACGATCACCATGCCGAAAACGAGCCCTTTCGCGAGGTTCGTCATGCCAAGCAGGACGAAGAACAACAGCACCGGCCAGGGACGCTTGCCGAAGAAGTTGTTGCTCTCGCTCGGCTGCGGCACGCGCAACAGTTCGACGTATGCGAAGCAGCAGAGCGCTCCCCCGACAATCGGCGCGAGAAAGATGTCGGCCTCGGCGAGCGTGGAGTAGCGGACGAAGTTGTACATCGTTGCCAGGATGAGCGCGCTGACGATGCCCGTCGCCCGACCGAACAGCCGGCCGGCGAGCCACAGCGTCAAGAGCACGGTCAATGTGCCGGCAAGCGCGGGGCCGATGCGGACGTTCCATTCCTGATCGCAATGGCCGATGACAGAGCAGATCGCGCAGGAGATCCATTGCGGCAACGGGGGCCGTTCCAGCCAGGGAGCGTCGCCGTAGTGAGGCACGAGCCAATCGTGATCAGCGAGCATCGCCTTGGTCGTCTGCGACAGGACCCCTTCATGCATGGTCAGCGGGCCGCCGCACGCCAGCACGATCGCGTAGAGCAACAGCGTGAATAGCGCCACCATCCCGTAATCCCGTCGTTCCACCGGCTCGATCGTCTCCACGGACGGTTCCTCCGAATCAGGCTGCAAGCTTGAGATTCTCGGACTGCGACAATTCCTGCGCGACCGCAGGACGCGGCTGAGTCAGCAGGTAAGCGAAGTAAAAAAGCGATCCCCACACATGCACGCCGAGATAGTGGATCTGGACCGTGGTCACGAAGCCGCCGAGGCCAACCGCCATGAAGAAACAGACGCAACTCGCCCATAACAGCGCCCGGCACAGGCCGCGCTCGTCGCTCGTCATTGCTTGCAGGACCGAAATCGCGAACGACGGCGCCAGGATGACGAAGCTGCTCGATTCAGTCGCGGGCCCGAGCAGCATCATCCACGCCGTGGTCAGGGCCAAGGTTGCGACAAGCAAGTCGGACATCGGCCAACCCGCGCGTTGCCTGCGCCAGCACCAGAGCGCGACCAGGCCGCCTCCCGCCATCTGGATCAGCAAATACGCCTGGCGGCTGATCGGCAGGTCATAGAGATAAATCAGTAGCCAGAGGTCGCGATACATGTGTTCCATCATGATGTCGGCGCGATCGTCGGCACGTAGCACCGCGATCCATTTCGCGTATTGATCGATGACGTAATCGGGCCACTGGAAGCAGAAGGGGACCAGCAGGCTGACGACGCACGCCAGCGGAATGCGCCAGCTCAGGCGGCGCGGATAGAGCAGCATCAAGATCATGCCGAGCGCGAGCGGATAGAGCTTCATGGCGAAGGCGACCGCCATCAGGATGCTGCACAGGTTCCAGCGCTCCTCGGCAACGGCCGCGATGCAGCCGATCATGCACGCGATCACGACCAGGTTTGCCTGGCCATTGCTGACGCTCTGCAGCGCCATCGGCATCATCAATAGCGCGAGCAGCCCCAGATTTCGGCTCGACAGCAGGTTTGGCAAGACGGCGCGCACCAGCCAGAAGCCGGATCCGAACAGGGCGGCGACGTTGAAGAGCCGCCAGAGCACGCCGCCAATCGAATCGGGGAAGAGTGCGAAGGGGGTGAACGCGACTGCACAGCCTGGTGTGTAGCGATAGCCGCCCTGCACGTCGGTGGGGCGGTCGGGTTCGTAGAGATCGATGCCTTCCCACCAGAATCGTGCCGACGCGCTGAAGATGGGATAGACGGTCTTGGCGGCGGGCGTCAGGAAGACGCGCACGCTGACGAACAGCATCACCGCGCACCATGCGATGATGGCGATTCTTTCCCAGACGCGTGATCTCGCCGACGGGTGCAAAACGACAACGCTCAAAGCATCCTCCATGATGCCTGAAGACGGGCAAAGCGCGATGATGGAGCATCTATCCTTAACGGATCGGGCGTTTCGATGCAAGCGGAGGTGAAGGCAATAGAATGGCGAAGTTCACGCAAGCGAGGGAAGCTGGGTCATGACGCTCGGATTCGATTTGCCGGCCTGTCCGCCATCGTTCACCCAGCGCCTCGACCCGCGCTGGAAGCTGGCGGCGATTCTCCTCACGTCGATATTATTCGTGCAACTTCGCAACGTCGGGCCCGCGGTCGCTGCCGTCGTCGCAACGCTGCTGCTGATTGCGAGCGCACGCATTCCGTGGCGCTGGTGCCTGAACCGACTGGCGACATCGCTGCTTCTCTTCGCGCTGTTCCTCGGCTGGCTGCCGTTCATCGTGCAAGATGGTGACGCTACGCTCGAGCTCGGCGTCATCACGCTGTCCGTGACCGGGACGCTTCGGCTGGTCACGCTGACGGCGAAGATCGGGGCGGTGCTGTCGCTGATGCTGGTGCTGCTCGCTACGACGCCGTTGCCCGACATCTTCAAGGCGGCGCGAGCGCTGTGGATGCCTCGGCTGCTCGTATTCCTGATGCTGCTGACGTATCGTTACGTGTTCTTGCTGGTGGAGGAATTTGCCCGCCTGCGGACCGCGTTGCGCGTGCGTGGCTTCCGCAATCGCGCCGACCTGCACAGCTATCGCACGGTCGGCCAGGTCGCCGGCACCTTGCTGGTGCGCAGCCACGAACGCTCCGAGCGCGTCGGCCAGGCGATGCGTTGTCGCGGCTTCGACGGCGAATTCCGCTCGCTGCACGAATTCCGCGGCGGCTGGCCGGATGTGTTGGCCTTCCTGCTCACCGTTAGCTATGCTGTCGCTTTGGTGGTGTGGGACTTGAGTAGCAGGTAGCAGGTAGCCGGCAGCAGGAAGCCAGAGCTGAGGGCTGCGGGTTTCGTGGGATATCCCACGGTGGCCAGCTTGCATTTCTCTGCTACCGGCTGCCTGCTACCGGCTGCCTGCTACCGGCTCTCCTGGAGTGCAACGGGTGATCGACGTCGAGGGCCTGGATTTTACCTATCCCGATGGAAAGCGGGCCCTGCACGATCTGCGCTTTCACGTGCAGGCTGGCGAAAGCGTTGGCCTGGGTGGACCCAATGGCGCGGGCAAGACGACGCTGTTCCTCTGCCTGGCCGGCGTGCTCGCGCCGCAATCGGGCACGATGCAAGTGGTCGCGCTCGATCCGCGCGAGCCGAGCGAGCGCAAACAACTGCCGGCGCGGGTCGGCATCGTGTTCCAGAACAGCGACGAGCAACTCTTCAGCACCACGATCAGCGATGATGTTGCCTTCGGCCCGCTCAATCTCGGCCTCGACGCGGACGAAGTAAAACGCCGGGTGACGCAGGCGCTTACGGACGTGGGACTGGCCGGCTTCGAGGAACGGGTGCCGTTTCATCTGTCCGGCGGCGAGAAGCGGCGTGCGGCCCTGGCGGGGGTGCTGGCGATGCGGCCGCAGGTGCTGATGCTCGATGAGCCATCGATGTTTCTGGATCCGCGGGGGCGGCGTGAGCTGATCCATCTGCTTAATGCGTTGCCGATCACGAAGATTATTGCGTCGCATGACCTGGAGATGATCCTCGACACCTGCCAGCGCGTCGCGGTTCTCGATGCCGGGCGGCTGATCACGATGGGACCGGCGGCGGAGGTGCTGCGCGATCGGGCGTTGATGGAGACGCACGGCCTCGAAGTGCCGTATCGGCTCCGCGAAAATGTATAGAATGAGGCCATCCCTGATACTCGCCATCATCTCCACAGACAAACCATGCCCACGCCGGTGTCGATTTTTCTGGAGTTCAATCTACCCAACGCGACGACGTGGTTCTTCTTTTCGTTTCTGCTGGCGATTGCGCTGTTCTTCAAGTTCTCGCGCATCCTGAGCGTGCGCAATCTGGACGTGGTGATGATGTTTTTGCTGGTGCCCGGCTTGCTGATCGTGCAGGCGTCGCGTCCCCGACCGGGGCCGGTCGAACAGCATCCGGCGACGCAGTTGGCGGTGTTGATCGGGCAGGAGGTGGCGCCGGCGCCGCCGATCGGGCATGCGCTTGCCGTCGCTCGCTTCACCGCGATGTGTGGCCCGACTCTGGAACGGATGAGCTGGCAGTGGTTTGGGTATCTGTGGCTGATGATCGGCAGCCTGTACTTTTTCTGTCGCTGCCTACTCGATCTGACCCTGGTGCAACGTCCTGCTCTCGCGCCCAACTTGCAGATTGGCGGCCTGGCCTGGCTGGGCGGGGCACTCCTCGTCTGCCTGCTCGCGGTTGCCTATCGACAGGTCGATCAGCAAATGCGGCCGAGCGCCGGCGGCGCGGAGCCGGTCAGCATGTTTCAGTCGCCGGACACGACCTTCGCAGTGGCGGCGTTGTGGCGCGACTGGCCGGCGTGGGCGATCGCGGTCCTTGCCTTTGCCGGGCATATCGCCGTAGTTATTGGCTTGGTCCTCGTCGGCTGGCGTCATTTCCAGGACCCGGCCGCCGGCATGGCGGCTGCGACGTTTTACCTATTGCTCCCGTATACCGGTTTTTACGTAGGACAGGTTCAGCACGTCCTGCCCATGGCCCTCTTCCTCGGCACCATCCTTGCCTATCGCCAGCCGACGCTCACCGGCATATTGCTCGGTATTGCCACAGCGGCAACATACTTTCCCGCGCTTGCCCTTCCCGTCTGGGTCAGCTTCTACCGCCAGCGCGGCACCGGACGATTCCTGTTCGCCTTCCTCCTGACCACCGCCGCCGTCCTCGGCTATATCGGCCTCACCTTCTGGGTCAATCGTCAACTCGAGTCCAGCATCGACCTGGCCATGAGCTCCGCCGCCTGGCAACCGTGGGCGTCCCCAGGCAACGCCGAAGGCTTCTGGAACGGCGTGCCGTGGGCCTATCGCATTCCGATCTTTCTGCTCTTCCTGTCGTTCGTCCTCGTGACCACATTCTGGCCGAGCCCGAAGAATCTCGCGCACGTGATCGCCCTGTCGGCGGCAGCGTTCATCGGCATGCAATGGTGGTGCGCGGAGCAGGGAGGCGTCTATGTGCTGTGGTACGTGCCGTTGATGTTGCTGCTGGTGTTTCGCCCGAATCTACAAGAACGTGTCGCCCCGCAAATCATCCCCGAAACCGATTGGCTGATGCGCACGTGGGCGTGGTGCGCGCGCCTGGGTCGGCGCGTTTTGAAGATGCCGGAGGCGCCGGCCAAGAGCAATGCGGCGTGAGTCGACGGGCGTGCGTCGCTACGCGATTCCTGCGACGGAAGTCGAATCCACCGCTCACCCCTCGCCCCTAATCCCTCACCCCTATTTCTTCAGGTACTTGTCGTACCAGTCGACGAACAGCGTCAGATCTTTCGGCAGGTCCTTCCAGCCGTGCCCCGCGCCCTTGCGAACCACCAACTCGGCGGGGACGCCGACTTCCTTCAGCTTTGCGATCATGCTCTCGGCTTGCTGGATCGGCACCAGGAAGTCCTTGTCGCCATGGATGATCAGCGTCGGCGGATCGTCGGCGGTGACATGGGTGATCGGCGAGATCTGCTTGCCGATCGCAATGATCTTGTCCTCGTCGGTGATGCGCTCGAACGCCTTCGTCTTCTGGTCGAACTGCTTGAAGTCGAACGGGGCCTTGAAGGCGGCAAGCGTGCCGCGGCCGATCGCGTCCTTGCCTTTTTCGCCATAGTTGAGGAAGTCGGTCGGCGGGAAGAAGCAAGCGACGGCTTGCACCCGGCTGGAGACGCGATCGACCGGATCGGGCGCTTTCGGATTGCCCGCGGTGCCGGCCATGCCTTGCATGAGCGACAGATGTCCGCCGGCCGAGCCGCCGGAGATGCCGATGCGATCGGGATCGATCTTGTAGTCCTTGGCGTGATAGCGAATGAAGCGCGTGGCCCGGTGCATGTCCTGCAGGATGTCGGGAATGATGAAGCGCGGCTGGCTGCCATGCACGACCTGGAAGACCGTGTAGCCACGCGACGTGAACGGCTCGGCCGTCTTCGGATTGATGCTGCCGTGCGAGGAGAACCAACCGCCGGAGACACACCAGATGACGGCGGCGCCGTTGGCGTTCTTCTTCGGCGTGAAGATGTCCATCGTCAGGGCGACGCCTTCCTTTTTGCCGTAGATGACGTCGGCGGTGCGCGTGTGCGGAGATTCTTCGCCGGCGTGGTTGCTCGCACAAATCGCGAGGACGAGGCTGAACGAGATCAGGAATCGCTTCATGGCGTTATCCTCGGAGATTGAATGAGGGATAGCGCCATTGTAGAGAAGGTCACGGCATGCTGATCTTGAATTGCAGATCGGGCCGGTAATCTTGCAGTTCCGGCATGGAGTAAACCTTCTGGGCGGCAGGCTCCAGGTCACGGTCGTTGCGGATTTCGAGCGTGATGCGCACCTCTGTCGCCGACGTGAATTGCACATCGACGCTCTTCGCCTCGCGGCACGCGGCCTGGATGCGCTTGCGCAAATCAGCGGCCGACAGCTTTGTCTTCGCCGGTGCTTCGGCCTTCACGATTTCTGCAATCAATGTCGGCGCCGGAATCTTCGGCAACGCCATTGGCTCGACAGGATCCTTGACCGCGATCGGCGTCGGTTCTTTCGTCTCCGGCGGCGCGGTCGGCTCCTCCTTTGATGCCGTGCGTGTGAATGGCCAGATAAGCCACGAGCGCGGCTTCACCTCCGGCCCCACGCCTGGCTTGTCGCGCGGTTCGCCAGGATTCGATGTCTTCACGATCGGCGCCCGCTCCGTGCTCTGGGTGATCTCGGCCGGCAGTGTGGTCAGGTTTTGCACGCTCGTGCAGCCATGCAGGCGGCGCAGCGAATGACTGACCGCGACCTTTTCCTCGATCGTGCTGACGGGGCCAAGCACGAAGACCTTGCCGTCGCGGTCGCACTCGATCTTGAGGTTCTGATATTGCCTGGGCAAGGCGACGCGCAGCGATGACTGGGCAGTGCTCTGCAATTGCTGCGCGCTGAGTTGGCCGGGGCGAACAAGCAGGCTGGGATGCTCCTTTATCGCATCGACGACGGGAAGGGAGGAATAGACCTGGGCGATGCGGAGTGCCTGTTCGCGCACGGCCTTATTGGGGACGTAGCCGCGAACTTCGACCTTGCCGGCGTTGGCATGCGCTTCGAGGTAATAGGGAAAAGTGATCGGGTCGGCGAGCCAGGCGACCTCGACGTTGATTTCGGCGAGGCGGCGCGGATCGGGCTGCCCGGACTTCACCGGGGCATTCTTGTCGGATTTCGGGCCGAACCAGCGCCAGATCTGCGCATCGGCGCTGGGAATAAAGGTCAAGCTTGTAACAAGTGTTGCCAGCAGCAGACCAGTCAATCTCATCGGTCAGTCCTTCACATGCCGCAAATAGGCGGGGGCAGATACCGCTAGACTTTTTGCTGCCGCCTGTCTGCCACCCGCTGCCTGCTTCGAATGCTCACGGCCGCACCGCACCGAATTCGCGTCCAATTTCCGCCTGGGCATCCGGGCTGCTCACGCAGAGGTGAAGATGGTCGGTATCGATGTACACGACCTCCGCACGACGGCGTTTGACACGAAACGGGAAGGGATAGGTAGACTCCATCGTCTCGGTGAAGTACACCGTGCACTTCCAGTGACAATGATGCAGCTGCGCCGGCCCGATGAGCGGGAAAAACCGCGGCGGATCGACTTTATCCACCAGCTTTTCTACCGTAAACTCGATATCATCGCGGAACTCTTCGTAGATATACGGCACCCCACGCGTCACGCGCGGCAGAGCCCGCAGGATTTGCTGCTTATCCGGCGGGTCCTCGCAATAGGGCCGATGGCCCGGCGGAATCGCGGGCAGGATCGGCGTGCGGCTATCGTTCTTGCCGACGAAGCGTTCTTCGATGCGATCGCCCACCCAAGGTTGCATCGGGATTGGTGTGCCAAAGCCCATGCCAAGTGGGACGCAACCGCACATCAGCGAGGAGCCACCGAGCAAGCACGCCAAGAAGAGCCATTTGCGCAGAATATTCATGTTCCGCTCCCGCCACGTGTACGGAGTACGCCAATGGCAGAAGAATCGACAATGGAGCCGGCGAACTTTAACGATAAGCACAGCGGTACCGATTTTGCGGACATTACACGCCAAAATGGGGATAATGGAGAAATGCGGTTTCCGGTGACGGCAATGATGTCTATTACGCCGCAAATAGCATTATGAGGCACTCATCATGGACGCCGACAAGTTGTTTCAACGCTATCAGGAACTGCAAGCTTATGTCTCCTGGACGCCCGACGATGCCAAACGGGTGCAAGCAGTTGCTCCGCTGCTGGAGCCTTTCCTGCCCGCCCTCATCGATGACTTCTATGCCGAGATTGAACGGCACCCGGACGCCATGAAGGTCATCACCGGTGGACAGCAGCAAATTGCCCGGCTCAAAGGAACGCTACTCAATTGGGTGCGCGAGCTTCTCGCGGGACCTTACGACAGCGCCTACGTCATGCGCCGCTGGAACGTCGGCTGGCGGCACGTCGAGATCGGCCTCGATCAGGTCTACACCAATGTCGCGCTCTCGCGCCTTCGCAAGGGTTTGCTGGCGAGGCTACAAAATTGCTGGACCGGCAACGCGGACGAGCTTTTGGCGACCCGCGTTTCCCTCCACACGCTCGTGGATCTAGACCTTGCGATCATCGAGGACGCCTACCAGGCCGAATACGTCGCGCGCCAGCAGCGCACCGAGCGTCTGGCGGCCATCGGCCAGGTCGCGGGCGGCATCGCCCACGAGCTGCGCAATCCGCTGAATGTCGTCAAGACCTCGGTTTATTACTTGCTCCATGCGAAAAACGCGACGCCGGCCAAGCAGGCGGAGCATCTGGCCCGCATCGAACGGCACGTCACGCTTGCAGACGGCGTCATCACGGCGCTCTCGAGCTTCGCCAAGATGCCAGTGCCGGACATGCAGCCGTTTTTGGTGGCCCATTGCGTGCAGGAGGCGCTGGAAACCAATCAGCCGCCGGAGAGCGTGCAGGTCAGCCTGAACTTTCCCGACACGCTACCGCAGGCGCTCGGGGACATTCATCAGATTCGCATCGTCTTTGCCAACCTGATCCGCAATGCGCGCGAAGCCATGCCCCAAGGAGGAACGCTGACGATTCGCGCAGTCGCGACAAAAGACGGAATCGAAGTGAAGGTGGC
>DASRSQ010000939.1:0-11316 GCA_035656475.1 Gemmataceae bacterium
GTGTCCAGCACCATCGCGCGCGCCCAGGAGCGGCCGCCGGTGCATCTCTGGTTCGAGCCCGAATGGTTCGATGGCGTCAAGGGCACGTTCGCATACTGGACCGGCAACGCCAAGCCGAGCGGCGCGTGGGGCATCGCTGGCCCGGGCATTGCCGCGGAGTGGTCGCAAGGCGGCGAAAGCGAGTGGAACTCGCTGGGCGCCGCGGCTGACGAGACGGCGGCGAAGTGCCAGCGCGAATTCATCGTGCCGCGCGCGGGCACGTACAAGGTCTGGGTGCGCTTCTACGAGCATCGCAAGAAGACGTCGCCGTTCCGCATCACGATCGAGCAAGTGGGCAAATTGGCGTTCACCGCCGAGTACGGCGTCAAGCCGGTGTTGCCCGCGAATGACGAATACCAGCTCTACTGGGGCTTCTCCTTTGCTTGGGGCAGCGCCGATGCGAAGCTGAGCGAGGGCCCGGCGAAACTGATCCTGTCGATCGATCGCAAGGGTGAAGCCTGGCGGCAAGTCGATGCGATACTCATCAGCGACGATCTCGTGTTCACGCCGAGCGGCCGCGAGAAGCCGCGGTTTGCGTATCAGGATGCGTTTGGCATCCGTGTCAAGGACGGCGCGAAATGGCGCGGCGCGAAGCGCGACTTTGTCGCAGCCAAGGCCAGCGAGCGCAAGCCGATCGCGGGCCGCGATTTCTCGATGTGGACCGGCGTCGAGGCCGATCCCAAGTGGTGGGGCAAGCAGGATCTCGACAAGCTCGGCCTGCGCGATGTGTTCTTCCAGTTCTCGCCGCCGAGCGATATCAAGGACAAGTTTCACAAGCAATTCGCCGGCACGAAGGATGTGCCAATCATGTCATGGCCCGGGCTCCTGCCCGGCTTCTATCTCGGCAACAGCCCGGATCTGTCCGACGGCACGCCCGTCCGCAAATGGCTCGAACGGACCAAGACCCCGTTCTTCATCATGACCAATTACGCCAGCGGCAACTACACCGACAAGAACGGCCCCGCTACCTATGCCGCCCTCAACGGGCCCCTGAAGGATCAGTTCATGGGATACATCCATGGCGAGGCCATTGGAACCGGGGGCGTTGACCTCCCCGGAAAGGGCATGCACAAGAGTCGCCGCTCCTTCGTCGATGCCTCTCCCCAGCACTTGCGCGACAAACAGGCCGAGGCCTGGAGCAAGATCTACAAGTGCAAGGTCGCCCCCGATCACTGGTCGCGCGGCATCTCGTGCCTGTCCGCCGACTCGATCTCCCTCGCGCATCTCTTCCACGAATCCGGCGCCCGCACCGTGGGCTACGAGATCGACGCCACCAACGTCCACGTCCCGATGCGCATCGCCTTCGAACGCGGTGCCGCCCGCCAGTACGGCGGCTCCTGGATCAACTACGCCAGCGGCAACTTCGGCGATTCCTGCAACTACTTCACACAGAAGCCGGTCGTCGAACGCGGCGCGCCCGCCTGGTTCCACTCGCGCTACGCCATCACCGACGGCGTCAGCATTTCCTGGTATCGCAAGCTCTACTACCTCAACTACCTCGGCGGCGCGTCGGCCATCTACTGGGAGCAGAATCTCACCAACCAGTACATCCTTCCTGGCCCCGGTACGCATCCGATCCAGCTCTCGCCTTTCGGCCGGGCCACCGAGGACTTCCAGTCCTTCGTGAGCCGAGTGCCCGACCGCGGCGAGCCATACACGCCGATCGCGCTCCTGCTCAGCTATGGCCACGGCTACGAGCGCGTCAACTATCGCTGCAAGATGCTGCACGAATTCCCGGAAGATCGCAACGACCTGGAATTGCGCGAGCTGTTCAACGTCTGCTGGCATCCCGCGCCGATCCTCGAAGGGAAACCGGCATCACCCGACGTGCAATCGATGCCCAGCGGCGTCTACGGCGACATCTTCGACGTGCTCGTCGATCGCCCGGCGAAGGCCGGCGCGATGCGAATGTACCCCGTCGTCTGGGCCGCCGGCGACGTACAGCTCGGCGGCGCGATGCTGCCGATAATCGAGGATTACGTCAAGAAGGGCGGCACGCTCGTCACCACGATCACGCAGGCCCAGCAGCTGCCGGAGTCGCTGACCGGCTTCAAGGCAACCGGCAAACGCATCCGCGACGAGTGCTGGGCAACGAGCGATGGCGTGAAGCGAACAGCGACACCTTTCGAAGTCGCCGACGTGGAGTTGAGCGGCGCGACCGTCCTCATGACCGGCGGCGCCAAAAAACCGCTTGTCACGCGACATGCAGTGGGGCAAGGGGCCATCATTGTTGCCATGGTCCCGCAAGGCCTGGCCATCGACGAACGCGCTCATCCGTGTCTGCCCGTTCTGATGAACGCGCTCACCGAGGATCTGTTGCCCGTGCAGGTGCGACTCAAGGACGGGGCCAGGCTGAACGGCGAGATCATGTACGCCGTCAACAAGACAAAGGACGGCTGGCTCGTGTCCCTCTTCAACCAGCACGGCATCGACAAAACCCAAAACGGCATCGCCCGCGTCGATCGCCGGCGGTTCGTCGATGTCACGCTGACGACGAAAGGCAACGTCACTGCCCGCGAGCAAACCGAGCCGCGCGAGCTGCCGACGCGCAGCGAGAACGGCGAAACGCGCATCGACGTCCGCATCGCCGCCGGCGATGTGCAGGTCATTGCCATCCGGACGCGCTAATGCACAAGTAGCCACAAGCAGCCAGCTTGTTGGGCTATCCGTTTGGACAGAATGGTGTTTCGTTGCCCAAAGATACGTATCGCTCATGGAATGCGCAGCTGGCAGCTGCCTAGATGATTCCCCTATCCCTCGGCGAGATATTTCCTCAGACTCGGATGAGTGTATCACCCGATTGGTCGGCTCAGATTGCCTATGTTAATATTGGGTCCTCGCCAGGGGACCGTTTCTCTAGTTACAGGAGGTCTGAGATGTACACCGCTGTCTTGATGCTCGCCATGGTGTCGACGTCCGAAACGCCTGAATGGGGCCGAGGGGGCTGGTGCGGTTGCTATGGCTCGTACGGCTATGGCTATGGCTACCGGGGCTGCTACGGCGGCTATGGCTGCTACGGCGGCTACAGCTGCTATGGCTGCTACGGCTACGGCTGTGGCGGCTATGCCGCGATCAACTACGGCGGCTACGCCCCGTACTACGGCGGCTACTCCTACGCACCGAGCATGTACTACTCGTCCGGCTACACCGTTCCGAACACCATCGCGCAGGTGTCAGGCACGAACGTCAATCAATCCTTCTACAACGATCCCTCCAGAGCAACGATTCGCATTCTGGTCCCCGATGCCAATGCCAACGTTTGGTTCGACAACTCCCCGACATCGCAAAACGGCACCGACCGCACGTTTGTCACGCTGCCTTTCCAGAACGCGGGTCGCTACACGATCAAGGCACGCTGGAACGAAAATGGTCGCGAAGTTGATCGCGAGCGCACGGTCCGGGTTGAACCCGGTCAGTCGGTCACTGTCGATTTCCGGCGCGAAGTCACCGAACAGGTGCCGTTGCCGACGAGCAAATAATCCGCTGGCACAACGAGAGCCTGGACGAAGGCACGAGCGTGGCTCGCTGCCTTCGTTTTTTTGAGCAGGGCTTGGCGACCCCCGGTATCGGCCAGTAGAATGAGGTCCTACTCGTCAAAGCCGAAGTGGCGGAACTGGCAGACGCGCCAGCTTCAGGAGCTGGTTCCCGTTAGGGAGTGGAGGTTCGAGTCCTCTCTTCGGCATTACAAGACACAAAAGGGTTTACGTCAAAAGGCGTAACCCCTTTTGCATTTCGTGCCGATGTGCCAAGACGATTTTGGGGCCATTTTGGGGCCAGCCCATCGAACACATTGCAACCACGTCGATTGTCCTCCTCGGTACGATTTTTACGGGGAGAACGCTTATGGCATTCGCAGAAAAACGAGGAGACTGGTATCGGATCGTGTTCCGGTTTCAGGGCAAACGGTATCGCCAGACGCTGGATACTGGCGACGAGTCTGTCGCCAATTCGGTGGTGGGTGGCGTCGAACGGACGCTGATGCTCCTTGAACAGCGGGCATTGCAAATCCCAGAAGGTGCCAATGTGCTGGCCTTCGTGATGAGCGGCGGGCAGATGGCGAAGCAACCCGAACCTCCTAAGGAAGAGCCGAAGAAACGTGAGTCCGTCACGCTGGACGATCTGCGGAACAAGTATGTCGAAACCATGTCGATCGCTCTGGAAAAGAACTCGCTCGAAACGGTGAAGATGCATCTGCGGCATATCATCCGGACGCTCGGCGCCAAGTTTCATCTCGATGGCATCACGCTGAATTACCTTCAGGAACACGTCAATCGCCGGGCCAAGGCAAAAGGCATTCGGGGCCGATACCTCAGCGCGTATACGATCCGGAAGGAGATCACTACCTTCCGTGCGGCATGGAATTGGGGTGTTCAGGCAGGGGTCGTCGAAGGCATGTTCCCGAACCATGGCCTGAAGTTTCCGAAGCTCGACGAGAAGCCTATGTTCCAGACCTGGGCCGAGATCGAACGCCGAATCGCAATGGGCGGTGTCGACAAACGCCAGATCGCCGAACTCTGGGACAGTTTGTATCTGCAAACGCACGAGATCGCAGAATTGCTCGCGTTCGTGAAGGAAAATGGCACGACGCCATGGTTCTATCCGCTGATCTGCACTGCTGCCCATACCGGGGCCCGTCGGAGCGAACTGCTAAGAATCCAGATCGCAGATATCGACTTCGACAGAAACGCGATCCTAATTCAAGAGAAGAAGCGATCCAAAGGCAAGCGAACCAGCCGGCGAGTCACGATCACGCCAATGCTAAAGGAGGCTCTGCGAAATTGGCTGTCGGTGCATCCGGGCGGTCCTTGGCTTTTCGCACAATCCCAGGTAGTCTTTCGGAGCAAGAGCAAGAGGTCGGCCCCGACACAGGTGACTCGCGATGAATGCCACGATTACTTCAAAAGGACGCTGGCCGGCGGCAAATGGAGGGTAATGCGAGGTCTTCACGCGTTGCGGCATAGCTTCGTGTCATGCCTAGCGGCGGCCGGCACGGATCAGCGCATTATTGATGATCTGGTCGGCCACCAGACACCTGAGCAGCAGAAGAGATACCGGCATCTCACGCCGGACCTGAAGCAGGACGCTGTCAATCGCGTGTTCGCCGCGTGAAAACGGATGGCAATGCTAAAACGCATGCTTGTGGTCGGGGAAACGCTCCAGCCCGATCTGGTGGCCGCGGAGCCGTCCCTGGGACAAGCGTCGCCACGTGCTCGCATGCTTAGGGCACTGGTTTTCCCTTCTTCCAGGCGACTGCGCGAGTCGGCGTGGGCTTACGGGCCGATCATAGTAACGTCAAGACTGGCCTCGATGTCACTAAGCAAAATGATGGCGTGTTCACGGGTCGCACGAGCTGTTGCAAACATCATTCCAACCAAAAGAACATCCTTGCCTAAGCGACAATACACGGGAGCACCCGAATCGCCCTGACCTAGTTGTGGAATATTCGTCTCTTTCACAGTCACGATGTTGGCGAACTCCACGCGGCGGAGGGCGTTCGAGTGTTTGAATGGAACCGCCACTGCAAGACCCACCTGCGTAACTTCAGCCTGGCGCTCCCCAGACTGTCGCCCACAGATCAAAACACGCTGCCCGAGCTGCAGGATTTCTGTATGGCGGCCAGTTATGCGCCCGGCGCCACGAATCGACGGTTCCCAAGCAACGTCCCTCACTTCGGCGAAGGCAGCATCGACAGGGCGGCCTTTGGATAGGTTCAACAACATCCCACAGTCGCGAACGTACTCCGCAACGACCGCACCACAACGGTGGTCACCTATTCCGGGATGGACGATGTTCCAACCGCCAGCCCCCGCCTGACCATAGGGTCGCAGGACATGCTCCGGGGAAACAAGACCAGGCCTCCCCGATTTGGAACACTTCGCCATGAAACCCAGGGCGCCGGTAGATCCAAGCGGCGATGGGGACAAGCTCAACCCGCCCATCAAGACGACCCCGGGCCCCATGATGGGAGATGGCTTGGCGTTTACCCGGCTCCCTGTCGGGCTGAAGAGTCCCGTCTTTGTTACCCTGACACGGAAACCTTCATATTCCTTTCCGATCTCATTGAAGCACATCGGGAGGCGACGAACATTTACTCTGAGATACGGTTTTCCATCCTCGGTGGCGATCCCAACTCCAACGATGTTGAAGGGGCTCTCGCGAACCTGCTTCTTGTCGTGCTTGTCCCGTAAATTGATAAATTCGTCGTATGTCCCGACTTCCGTAATCGGGTGAATTAACTCGCCAGCCAGCTTCTGAGCGGCGGTCTTGGCAGCAGAGAGGTCTGCCATGCTGAGCTTCGAGGCCGAAACCATCTCCCGCTCCTATTTGATAAAGGGCTGAACCATGCTCGATGGGCAAGAAAAGGGTATAAAAAGATATGGTAGAGTACGAAGTGCTTGCGGCCAGAGGAAACTGCGAAGAATCCGTTTTGTCGAGGTGTGGCATTCTGGCTACACTGAATGGACTCCCGTCATGGTCGGGATGGTAGTCGTTGGATTGCGCTAGCAACCGATTGACTGTGGTACAATACAAATGGGGGGCGCGATATACGCTCGAAGAGCGGGAAATCTGTTTACAATGTAATCGGCAAGTTGTATTCTCAATTCGCTTCAACGATGGAGCTAGCACTCATGGAGGATCAAATGACAAAGAAGTTCATGCTTGGAATCGAGGCTCACGGCACGCACGGTGCGACCCAGGGCGTCGGTTACAATTTCACCTTTCAACCCATTAACGGGGATACGGGCTTTCGCACCCCCGCTTTCGAGGATTGGCGCAAGAATTTGGTAGCGATCGTGCTCCGTCACCGAGACGATGTTTTTGATAGCGAAACAGGAGAGGAAAAAGCCCGACAGCTGGCCGCTGAAGTCATTGCCATATCGCAATCCAAGGGCCACACTGTGGTGGATGATGGTGACGTGCCAGCCATCCAAGTGAGCGGCATTGACCTTCACCACAAGAAAAAGGGCAAGAAGCTGGATATAAGTATTCCGGCCGCTACTGATGTACCCGCACTCATCACCCCAACGGTTTACCACACTAGGCGTGCGCAGGAGATAAATTGCGATGGTGCCGGAGGCGTCCGGCTACCATCCCAGACCCCTTTTCAGTTTACCGGAAGAGTCGTTGCAGTGTAACGCTACGCGAATGCTGAAACTAAATCTAATCCAAATTATTCCCTCCGATCGACTTTCGTCGAAAGCGATCGACTTCCTTGAAAAGGACGAACACCGAGTTGCCGCAGCCCTTCACGCTGGCTGCCGTCGGCAGCTGGTGACATAGGCTCTGTGGTCTCTTCGCTGAATTGCGAATCGGGCACGACTTGACCGGAAGCGCGCTATCCTTATATACGGTTAATGTTTTCTTCGAACCCCTTCTGGTGCTGTTATGAGCTTGATTACACTGGCCAATCGTTCTGCGGGTGAGTTCAAAGGCCCGCCCACTGGTGACTTCGAGCCTGCGGGACTCCCCAAGCCCAGCGAGCCGGCCAATGGTGCCGCTGCTGAAGCACTCAATCGCCTCGTCGAGTACCTCCCCATCGAGACAGTCGCTGTCTTTTGGCTAGCAGTGCCGGCGGCTGCACTATTGGCCGGCGAGGCCGAGATCGCAAAAGTCCAGGCAGTTGGGGTAGCCGTCGGCCCGACCGCTGTTGACCACCCGAGTGTATACGACTGGATTGTTTTCTTCAGCGTCCTCGCCGCAACGCCAATCCTCCTTCTACTTCAGTTTCTGAGCCAAGTGCAGCGAGACGTGAACGGAAAACTGCCAGGATGGAGGAACTGGCCGTGGTGGCGGATGTTGGCTTCCACTCTGGCATTTGGGCTGTGGGCAATGGCCGTTCCCGGAAACCCGTTTCTAACTAGTCCAGGGCGGCTCATGGCGGTCTGGGCGATCGCGGCGGTCGGGACTGCAATACTTGGATACCTGGACAAAATCCTTCGCCCCGCGACCAATTGAGAGCCATCGGCATCGGTCTCGGTCCCGTACCGCACACGAAGCGAATTAGCTGTCCAAAATGACTTGGAAGCAATCCTTCACGCTGATAGCGAAGAAGCTCATCGTCGGAAACACCAATACGCATGCGAGCATCACCATGGATCTCTCAATTCGACTGAGGCATCCTTGTGGCCTTCGTGCTGGTGATGTTTGATCGCATGACAGAGAGGCCGTTTTTCGTTTACACCAGCTTTCCCGACCCGCCACGCAGACATCCGGCAGGCCGGCCACACCCAATTGTGAAGATAACTCTAACTCTAATAGATTCGACACTGATGGGGCTATGCCAGCCCAACCGAAGCCGGCATTTAGCCGTCGATCGTGCCTGTGCCGGTCTCTGTGTCGAAGGTGGCGTCGAATTTCCAGCCGGGGGAGCCGCCAGCGTTGGCGATACGGCGAAGCAATAGAGCAACCCAGTCGGGATCTGTGGAGGCCGGAGCCACGGTGGTGGAGTAGAAGACGTTGGCGTTATCGCGCGCAGTGAGATTGAAATCGCCGCCGATCATCCTCAGATCGAAGGTGACACTGACTACGCCCTTGCGCGGTACCTTGGCCATCTTCCTGGTCTCCCGCAGCCCTGTCTTGATAGAGGCCTTGCTCGTGGTTGACGCCCTCTTATTGGTGGATGACCCTTTGTGGCGAGCCATGTTACACCTTGAGTCAGGGCGAAGCGAAATTGGTTTTGGTGAGTTGTATACGAATATTGTCCAGAAGGTCGAGAACCTTTTGCGTGTCCGCGCCGCCCGGCCGTGGGCTCGGATTGGGATAGTGCTGCGACAAAAACAGCGCTGCGGATCCCGCCAATTGCACGGTGTCAGCGGGCGTCATGGTCGTGTCCAGTCGAACGTAAAGCGTTTTGGTAGGGACGCCAGGGGCTAGCCCCGCCTCTTGTTGCTGTTTTGCCTTCCCCTTCTCAAAGGGTTTATTGTATAAGCCTTCCGCGCGCAACCACGGCTTCTTGTCCTTCATGGTCACCTGCAGAAGTCCGTCGTCGTTGGGAACATCCTTGGTGAGCGTGATGACGTAGCGATTGGGAGCGAGATTGCCGTCCTTATCGTAGGCTGGGTCAATCGATTTGATGCTAGTTTCCCAAGCAACCTCGGCGGGAGCAGGCGGTGCAGGTAGAAACGAAGTACGTATGACCAGTTGCAGGAAGTCACCGCCCGCTTCACGGGGGATCCAGTACCAGTTACAGCCGCATTTGCGTGCGATGTGTACATCGCAAGTCGGCTTGCGGTCGGAGACAACGAACAGACCGGAGTTGTGGGCGAAGTCGCGGTACGCATCGTAGATGTAGTTCTTGTCGGTCACCGGGTCGGCATGGAAGCTCAGGATGCGATCACGCTGTCCTGAGAGGCCCAAGGGGAACTTTCCCGTGTAATTGGTTGTGTTGGCAAACGCGGCGAGGGCCGATTTGGTCAGGTCGGTCGCACGACCGCGTGCAAGATCCGCCTCGCCTCCGACGGCGCTGCCCGTGACAGCGTCTTTGTCGACCACCGACAACTGACTGTAACTGAGCTGCACGAATAGACGGTTCTCGTGCGCCCGGATGAGATTATCGAACGCCTGATCGGTGTACATATCGATGAGCGCTTGCCGCAGGTTCACACCGTCAGCTGTGACCTTCCGGGCGAGGCAGCCGCTGGCGCAACTCGCGCAGATCAGGGCGAGCGCGACCAAGAAAACAGGTCTTGTCCGCATGATTATCTGCCTTGGAACTTAAGGACCTTGCGATAGTTGTCGAGTGCATCCTGCAGACGCTGTGCGTCGGGGGACTTGGGCACGATAAGATAGGGATAACTCTCGGCGAACACCTGGATCGGCCGCCCTTGGAGACGGTCGGCAGCAATCCCCTTGTCCGCCGCAGCGGACCCGTGCACGATCGGCAAGTCTGGATTGTCGATGGCGTAAAGCGCGTCCGTCATTTTGCCGCGCTCCACTCCCGACGGCTGCGGTTGCTTCTTGTCCTTTTCCTCCTGGGTCAACTCCGTACTGGGGCGATAGGGCCCATTGTCAAAGGGACGAAGCTCGATCTTCAGTGTACGGCCATCATCTAGCGAAAGTGTCCCGAACCCGAAATCGCTGGGAATCGGAGCCGTGAAGTAGATCACATGACGACCCGGCACCGGATCGCCCTTCACGCTGTATTGCGGGTCAACTTTGGCCACGTTCGTATTCCAGTAGATCGTTGGCGGCGCTTCGGTACCGCGCATGAATGTCGTCTTCATGGCGAGTTCCAGAAACACACCCCCGGCTTCGTGCGGCACGAAATACCATTTTTGCCCGCACCGCTTCTTGATGTGCACTCGCCCACAGGGTTCCGTAGCACTGACGCCGAACAATCCGGGATCGTGCGCAAACGCCACGTAGTAATCGTAGGTGTCCGCCTTTCCCGTTTCGGGATCCGCCTGAAACTGCATCTGCCGGTCGCGCTCGCTGCTGCCGCCAAAGAACACCTTAGTGGTGAAAGTGTGCATCGTCGAAATGAGGGCGGCGGTCTGCTGCACGACACTCTTGGCGGTGGTCGGATCCAGTTCTGTCCCGAAGTTCGCTTTGACGATCTGCGTGTCGGTCACGGTCAGATTGCGGTACGTGAGGTGAACGAATGGCTTATTCTCGGCAGCGCGAATCAGGTTGTCCATGACTTGATCAGTGTACATGTCCAGCAAGCTTTGCCGGAAGTTGCGTCCATCGGCAGCGACCTGTCGGGCCAGGCATCCAGTGCCGCCACACACAAGCAGGGAAAACAGTGCAAGACTGCTCAGCATTCGCATGGCGAAATGGGTGGTTTGGTCAATGATCGGACCTGAGCTCCGACCACAGCGTCGAAGCCACGCAAGAAGTATCGGATTGTCCAATTGGCGAACTTGAGCGGGAAATGCCGGATGTGCCGAACATGCGGTTGCGAGAGCACCGGAAGTGAACCGAACTGAACTGAACGACTTGGCCAAATGTAGGGAAGGTGACGCTTACAAATGCTTGGAATCGATATAATCAGCGATGGCTATCGGAATGGTATCTGGTCGGGCGAGCGCAATCACAAGGTTACATGATCGACACGCGAGGAGATATCATGCGGCTACGCTTTATCTCATTTGCTGCCCTCTGGCCTAAACTCGGGCTTTTCAGCCATTTCCGGCAAGGACTGGCTATTTTCAGCGTCCTACTCTGCGTCCTAGTTGCAGCATGGCTCGTGCGCGCGGACGTGCCAAGCGGCAGCTTGGAAGACGCCAAGAAGTACTACAAAAAAGTCTCAAAGGATCTGAAATTCTCCACCCCGGA
>DASRSQ010000940.1:0-8374 GCA_035656475.1 Gemmataceae bacterium
CATCAGCGTGTCGAGCGAGATGCCGCGGACGTACTCCATGACGATGCAGGGCCCGCCCGGGTCAGTGAGCGAGGCATCGTAAAGAGCGACGACGTAGGGGTGCTGGAAACGCGCCATCAGCAGCATTTCCCGCTGAAAGCGTTCGCGAAATTTGGGGTCGTTGGCGACATGTTCGTGCATGACCTTGACGACCACCTGTCGACCAAGGTCCGTTTGCTTCGCCAGGTAGACCCGGCCCATCCCTCCTTCGCCAAGGAGCCGGATGGTCTCGTATCGTCCCAGGTAGATGCGGCCCGCCATGATTGAATCCATGGGATGGGGTTATGTGGGGAATCCCATACAACTCTAGGTCATGAATTCAGGTCGTGCCGGCAAAGTTTGAGAAATGGGCGGTATGATGCTGGACACAATCTCACTTCGGCCAATCGCTCGCTGGCGATGGCATGACCACCATCGATGCTTCTTTAACCATCCCTCACAGCAGCCCTGGGCTTATTCCTCGAAATCAGCGACGAAATCCGTGGCACCGTATTTGCCATTTGGGATACACGATTTTCCCAAATGGAGCAGTCATGCCTCAATTTCCTGCGCGTCGCGCGTTCACGTTAATTGAATTATTGGTGGTGATTGCGATCATTGCCATCTTGATCGCGTTGCTGGTTCCCGCGGTCCAAAAAGTCCGCGAAGCCGCGGCGCGGACGCAGTGCGGAAATAATCTCAAGCAACTCGCACTGGCGGCGCATGGCTACCATGATGCGAACAAGTACTTCTTCTCCGCGCGAGCCTCCACCTCGCCGCAGTATGGGCACATGGTGCCGCTCTTGCCCTACATCGAACAGGGAGCGCTGGTGAGCAAGTTCAATCCGGCGGCCGCGGGCGGGTTCGCCGATCCTGTCAACCAGCAGATCGCCAACATGTTTCTCACCATCGTGCGCTGCCCGTCGAACCCGACCGCCTTCGCGCCGATCAAGATGCGCAAGTCGAGTTCGACCGGCAAAAGCTATGGCGCATTCATCACTACTTCCGGCACCACCACCGATCCCAGCGATCCCACGATCATGACCGGTTGGGGGTGCGACTACTGGACCAACCACGGCATCAGCAGTCCCACGTATCAGCTTGTCTACCCCGGCGCCCCAAACCCGTCGCCGATCTTCGCCGGCACGCAGCCGAAGATGGCGTGGGTCACCGATGGTCTGTCAAACACCACGATGTTTCTCGAACACGCCGGCTACGACACCCACTATGTACAAGGCGTCGGCATGCCGATGCCCGCGACCGATGTCACGCTGGACCAACCCGGCGCGTGGGGCACCTGGCTTGGTTGGTGCGCCTTCATGGTTCAGGGCTACCCGACCTACACCCTGGCGACGTATCCGACCAATCTCGGCAACATCCCGTCGGGAACTGATTGCGCCGTCAACTGCAACAATTCGCAGGGCGTCTTCGGCTTCCACTCCGGCGGCGCCCATGTCGCCATGGGGGATGGCACCGTTCGCTTCCTGTCTACGAGCACGTCGGTCGCGACGCTGATGGCCCTGGTCTCGCGCGCCAGCGGGGAGGTCGTCAGTGTACCTGACTAAGTATTGCTGCCTGATCGGCGCGACGGCCCTTTTGCTTGCGCTTAGCGCTGGCTGCTCCAAGCGAGTGAAGATCTGTCCTGCTTCGGGTCAGGTGATGGTGAACGGCGAGCCGGCGGAAGGCGCCTATGTGGTGTTTCATGCCGTCAACAATCCGAAGCGCAGCGCGAGTTCTGATGCCGCGCGCACCGAGAAGAACGGCGCATTCAGCGCGAAGATCCATGGTCCCGGCGAGTACGCCGTCACTGTGTTTTGGCCCATGGTAACGAACACGGAAGGCGAAACCATCGAAGGAGACGATCGGCTCGAAGGCAAGTTCGCGAAGATTGCCCAGCCCGCCGCGCGCGTCACGATTACGGACGGGCAGAACTCGATTCCAACCATTCAACTGACATACCCTTGATCACCAGGAGATTTGCTTCATGCGGCAAGCATTGTTCGTCGCCATCGCGCTATCATCCTTGGTAGCCGGCTCGGTGTCCGCTGCCGACCTGCGCACCAAACAGTCCGGCCCATGGTCCGCGAAGGAGACCTGGGACGCCGGCCGCACTCCGCAAAAGGGTGACCGCGTCATCATCCGCGCCGGCCACACCGTTACCTATGACGTTCAGTCGAAAGAAGTCATCCGCTTGGTGCAGATCGCGGGCACGCTTGATTTCGCGCGCGACAAGAACACGCGCCTGGAGGCCGGCCTGATTACCGTGGTCCCGATGGAAACGCCATCCGAGGAAGGCTTCGATTGCCACGCCAGCCCGAAGATGATCAAGCATGGCGAAGCCCGCCCTGCCCTCTACGTTGGCAAGCCCGGCAATCCGATTCCCGGCAAGTATCAGGCGACGATCCGCCTGCACTATGTCGAAGGCATGGACAAGGAATCGTGCCCGGCGCTCATCTGCTGCGGCGGCCGCATGGAAATTCACGGCGAGCCGATGCGCACGACCTGGGTCAAGCTCAAGAAGCAGGCCCAGGCCGGCACGACCACCATCTCTGTTCTCGAATCGGTCGCCGACTGGAAGGAAGGGGATCACGTCGTCCTTGGCAGCACGCATCGCCAGCGCAACGAAGGCCGCCGGGGCGGGTTCCTCGATGCGTCGGAAAACGAGGAACGCCGAATCGTCTCGGTTGGCAACCGCGATTTCACCGGCGGCTATCCAATCAAGCTCGACAAGCCATTGCTGTTCTCGCACTACGCCGACGAGAGCTTCGCCGCTGAGGTGGCGAACCTGACTCGCAACGTCGTCGTTGAATCCGCCGATCCCGACGGCATTCGCGGCCACACCATGTATCACAAGCACTCCGCCGGCTCGATCAGCTACGCCGAGTTCCGCCATCTGGGAAAGAAGGACGTGCTCGGCCGTTACAGCATCCACTTCCACCTCTGCGGCCAAACCATGCGCGGCAGCTCCGTCGTCGGCGCTTCTATATGGGATAGCCACAATCGCTGGATCACGATCCACGGCACCGATGCCCTCGTGATCCGCGATTGCGTCGGCTTCAAGAGCGTCGGCCATGGCTACTTCCTCGAAGACGGTACCGAGGTCAACAACATCATCGACCACAACGCTGCCATCCTCGTCCTTCCCGGCAAGGCGTTGCCCAAGCAACTCATCCCGTTCGATCCCAATCGCGGCGCAGGCTTCTGGTGGGCCAACTGCCAGAACAGCTTCACGCGCAACGTCGCCGTCGATTGTGCCGAGTACGGCTACCGCTTCGATTGCAAGAAGACTGGCGACTATGATCCAATCCTGGCGATCCGTCAGCCCGATGGCACAACCAAGATGCAGGACACGCGCATCATGCCGTTCATCCGTTTCGAAGACAACGAGGCCCACACGATGCGATTCTTCTGCCTGAACCTGCGTGGCGTCCGGCGTCCCGATGGCGGCGGGCTCGCGCTCTACGATCAGAATGCCACGCTAGCCCGTGAAGCCGCGGAAGCGATGCCGACTCCCGGTCAACCGTTCTGGATCCGCAACTTCAAGGCCTGGGAGGCCAACTGGTCGGTCCACCTCGGCACCACCGGCGTGTTCATCGACGGCCTCGATTCCTTCCGCAACGATGTCGCCATCTGGCGCTCCATCATGGATCGCTCGGGCTTCCGCCGCATGACGTCGAAGGAGATGCGCGTCAACGATATCCACAACCCGCTCAGCATGGGCCTGCCTCCGGAGAGCCTGGATGAAAAGGGCTACAAGAAGAGCGGCTTCGGCGGCGTGTCGAGCTTTCGCGACACGATGCCCCCGGTCACCATGATCACCAGTGCGATCCGCAACGGCAATCTCGTCGTCGTCCGCGGCTCCGTCGCCGACACCAGCGATATTCGGCACGTGACCGTCAACGGGCAGCGCGCCCGCTCGACACGCGGCAGCTTCGCCGAGTGGGAGATCACACTCGAATCGCAAGCAGGCAAGGGGCTCAATGTCTCGGCACATGCCGAGGACGTGCGCGGGCATGTCGAGGCGAGCGCGCACAAGATCGTCGTCGATTGAGTTTCGTCGCCATTGTTCGACTAACAAGCCGCGGCCATTAGGGAGTGATCCCGACGGTCGCGGCTCGTCGCCATTTCCTTGCAATTCGCCGATGCTCGCCGTATAGTTCACACTTGATGCAAATCTATGGGTGAACAGAGGAAGGCAATGGCAAAGTTCTCGATGCGGCGGATTGCCCACACCGCTGCGGACGCTGCCGATCAGCTTCGGCAACTGTGTGGGCAGCTCAGCCTGCAGGCAGACGTCGTATCGCCGCGTGGTCGAGCGTTGACGGAGCAGGTCTTTGGTCAGGCATTGACGCCGGCCCAGGTTGTCGAACGCATTTGTAGCGACGTCAAGCGCGACGGCCTCTCTGCGGTCCTCCACTACACCGCACAGCTCGACAAGGTACACCTGACGCCGCAGATGTTGCGCGTCAGCCCGGAAGAGATTGCCGCCGCCCATCAGCAAGCCGATCCCGAATTCCTCGCCACGGTGCGGCGCGTGCGCACCAATCTTCTGTCATTTCAGATGGGCCTCGTTCATCGCGACGCAATCCTCAGCCAGCGCGATCGTCACGAATTGCGGCTGCGCTATCGCCCGATGCGGCGCGTCGGCATTTGCGTCCCCGGCGGCGCGGCAGCGTATCCGTCAACGATCCTGATGACCGTCTGTCCGGCCCAGGCTGCTGGCGTCAAGGAAATCGCCATCGTCATGCCGCCGACCAAGACAGGCGCCGGCAACCCCGACCTGCTCGCAACCTGCAAAGAGCTCGGCGTCAGCGAGGTCTACCGCATCGGCGGCGCTCAAGCGGTTGCCGCTCTCGCCTTCGGCGTCGACGGTTTGCCTGCTGTCGACATGATCGTCGGTCCCGGCAACATCTTCGTCACGCTGGCAAAGAAATATGTCTTCGGCCAGGTCGCAATCGACTGTTTGGCGGGCCCGAGTGAGGTGGTCGTGCTCGCCGACGAAACCGCGCCGCCGGAGTACATTGCCGCGGACCTGATCGCGCAGGCCGAGCATGACCCGGCGAGCAGCATCCTGATCACCTGGCATGCGCCGCTGCTCGATGAAGTGGAGGCCGCAATCGAACGACAGCTTGCGACATTGCCGCGCGGCGAGCAAGCGTGGGCATGCCTGGAACGCTTCGGCGCGCTGGTGCTGGCGCGCGATCCGGGACAGGCGATTGCGTGGACGAATCAGATTGGCCCCGAGCATTTGCACATCTCGACCAAGCATGCGGACCGATTGGTCGATAAAATAGACAACGCGGGGGCGATCTTCGTCGGCCATCACACGCCGGTGGCGCTCGGCGATTACGTCGCTGGCCCATCACATGTGTTGCCGACCGGCGGCACGGCGCGCTTCACGAGCGGGTTGTCAGCAAACGATTTCCTGCGCCGCTCCAGCGTGCTCAGCTTCACGAAGCCCGGCCTCGCAGCGATGGCCGACGACGTCCGCATGCTGGCGAAAAAGGAAGGGCTGACGGCGCACTCCGCCAGCGTCGATATCCGATTGCAATGATTGCCGCTTGCGGCTTCGCACCCGGGTGAGGACTTGCGAGCGCGAAGCCGCAAGCGGCGAAAAAGAGGTACCATGTCGCAATATCTGCGGCCAAACATTCGCGCGATGGCGGGCTACACGCCCGGAGAGCAGCCGCAGGGCGACGGCATCGTCAAGCTCAACACCAACGAGAATCCGTATCCGCCGTCGCCGCGCGTCATCGCCGCCATCGGCGAATTGCTGCGCGGCGACCGCCTACGGAAATATCCTGATCCCACGGGACTCTCATTTCGCCGCACCGCCGGCAAACTCTTCGGCGTCGATCCCGATGCAATCCTGATTGGCAACGGCTCCGATGACATCCTGACGATCATCACGCGCGCCTTCGTGCCGATGGGCGGGCTCATCGTGTCGCCGTCGCCGAGCTATTTGCTGTACGCGACGCTCGCCGACATTCAGGGCGCACTCTTCGAGGCGGTGCCGTTCGCAGCCGGCTGGCAACTGCCGCGTCCCTGGCCAAAGGCCGATGCGAATCTGACGCTCGTCGCCAATCCGAATTCGCCGACCGGGACCACCGTGCCTAACGCGGACCTCGAACGCCTGGCGAGCGAGCTGCGCGGGCCGCTCGTCATCGATGAGGCGTATGTCGATTTCGCCGACACGCACGCAATCAGTCTGACGCGGTTGCCGAATGTGATCGTGACGCGCACGCTGAGCAAGTCGTACAGCCTCGCGGGACTGCGCTTCGGCTTCGCGATCTCGTCGCCCGAGCTGGTGCGTGAATTGATCAAGGTGAAGGATTCCTACAACTGCGACGCGCTAAGCCTGGCCGGCGCCCAGGCGGCGCTCGAAGATCAGGTGTATCTTGCAGAGACGCGGTCGAGGATCATCGCCACGCGCGGCCGCTTGACGCGCGAACTGGCGAAGCTCGGCTTCGACGTATTGCTAAGCCAGGCGAACTTCGTCTGGGCGACGCGCTCGGATCGGCCGGTGAAGCCGGTCTTCGAGGAATTGAAAAGACGCAAGATCCTGGTACGCTACATGAACTACCCCAGCCACGGCGACGGTCTGCGCATCAGCGTCGGCAGCGACGCGGAGATCGACCGTTTGCTCGATGAATTGCAAAATCTGTGAGACTCTATGTCACGCACCGCTCAGATTAACCGCGAGACCGGCGAAACCAAGATCACCCTCGGCATCAATCTCGACGGCACCGGCCAGGCCCAGCTCTCCACCGGCATCGGTTTCTTCGATCACATGCTCAACCTGCTCGCCCGCCATAGCCTGATCGATCTCGATGTCGAGGCACACGGCGATTTGCATGTCGACGCCCATCACACCGTGGAGGATGTCGGCATCTGCTTCGGCAAGGCACTGGTGCAGGCGCTCGGCGACAAGGCGGGCATTCGCCGTTACGGCTCGGCGGTCTTGCCGATGGACGAGACGCTGGTGACGTCGGCGCTCGATCTGAGCGGACGGGCGTTCTGCGTGTGGAATGTCGAGCTGGCGCCAGAGATGCTTGGCACGTTCAATGCGCCGCTGGCGGAAGAGTTCTGGCGCGCGGTCGCGGGAAGCGGGCTGATGAACCTGCACATCCTTTGTCACTACGGGCGCAACAGCCATCACGTGATCGAAGCCACCTTCAAAGCAACGGCGCGGGCGCTACGGCAGGCGGTGGAGATCGACCCGCGCGCCACAGGCGTGCCATCGACGAAGGGCGTGTTGTAACCTCGCCGCTAGCGGCGGCTCACGCGGGAGTCTCTTCGCTTGTCACCAGCGGACTCTTGAACTCCGCCAGCTTCTTGTGCAACGTGTTGCGATTGATGCCCAATCGCGCCGCGGCTTTGACAAGCACGTTATCGCACAACGGCAGCACCTGCTCGAGCAGCTCGCGCTCGACGCCGCGAATAATGCGGTTGTAGAGATTTCCATCCTCGGCCGGCACCTTCTGCACCGCGGTCCGCACGAGTTGCTCGATCATTGCCTCCAGGTCCGCCGGCTTGCCATGCGCGACACGCATGCGGCGTTCCTGGCCTGGCAGCATCAGTTCGAAGTGCACCGGTTGCCCGTGCGACAATACCACGGCACGCTCGACATAGTTTTCAAGTTCACGCACATTGCCCGGCCAATCGTATTGCTGAAGCTTCTGGATCACGCCCGCCGGCACCTCCGGCGTATCTCGGCGATTCTCCTCGCAGTAGCGTTCGAGGAAAAACCGGACCAGCGCCGGAATGTCCTCCGTTCGCTCACGCAAGGGGGGCAGGTAGATCGGCACCACGTTCAGGCGATAGTACAGGTCCTCGCGAAAGCGGCCGCCGGCGATCTCATCCTCGAGGAAGCTGTTCGTCGCCGCGATCACGCGCGTGTCGACGCGGATGGTACGGCTTTCGCCCACGCGCTCGAACTCGCGCTCTTGCAGGACCCGCAGCAGTTTGACCTGGAGCTTGGGCGTCATGCTGTTAATTTCGTCGAGGAAGATCGTGCCGCCGTGCGCCGCCTCGAAGCGGCCGGTCTTGTTGTCGACGGCGCCCGTGAAGGCGCCCTTGATATGGCCGAAAAGCTCACTTTCGAGAAGGCTTTCGCTAAGCGCTCCGCAGTTGACGCGAACGTACGGGCCATCTTCGCGCGGGCTCAGGCGATGGATGTTGCGGGCGATGACTTCCTTGCCGGTCCCGGTCTCGCCGACGAGCAGGACGCTGGCCGGCGTCGGCGCCACCAGCCGGACCAGGCGATAGACCTCGCGCATCGCCGGAGAATCGCCGACAATTCCCGGCAACAGATCGCCGTCGGTACTATCGGATGGTTCAGACCATTTCATGCGAT
>DASRSQ010000941.1:0-4338 GCA_035656475.1 Gemmataceae bacterium
ACGATTTTGCACCAGGACTTAGCACCGTGGCCAGAGCCTCCGACGACCCCAAGCGCTTCCTGCATCCGGAAGCGATTGCCAAGATTCAACAGCTCGACCTGCGCGCCAAGCAGGTCGTCAGCGGCTTCATCACCGGCATGCACCGCAGCCCCTTCTTCGGGCACTCGGTCGAGTTCGTTCAGCACCGCGACTACACCCCCGGCGACGACGTCCGCCATCTTGACTGGAAGGTGTGGTCCAAGACCGACAAGTTCTACATCAAGCAGTACGAGGCCGAGACAAACCTGCGCTGCCAGATGGTCGTCGATGTCTCCAACTCGATGCACTACGGCAACGGCCCACTCAACAAATATTCCTACGCCTGCACCGTCGCCGCCTCGCTGGCGTACATGCTGCTGCATCAGCAGGACGCCGTCGGCATGATCACGTTCGACGAGGACGTGCGTCAGGTCATCCCCGCGCGCAGCGCCCACAATCATCTGGACGCGATCCTGAAAGCGATGGATGTAAGCCGGCCGCGCGACAAGACGGACATCGAGAAGATCATTCGCCGGGTGGCCGAGAACATCCCGAACCGCAGCATGGTCGTGTTGCTTTCCGACATCTTCGTCGATCGCGACGCGTTCTTCCGCGGCATCGAAATGCTCAGGCACGGCCGGCATGACATCCTCGTTTTCCACATCATGGACCACGAGGAGCTCAGCTTCCCCTTCACCGGCACAACGCGTTTCGAGGACCTCGAAGGCCCCGACGTCATCACCTGCGACCCGCGCTCCCTGCGCGAGGGCTACATCGCGGTCGTCGAGGAATACCTGACCGAAGTCCGCCGCGGCTGCGCCCGCAAGGGCGTCGACTATCAGATGATCCATACGAAGGATTACCTGGACGCCGCCCTGTCCAAGTTCTTGCACCATCGCGAGGCAATGGCCAAGGCGCCAGCGAAGTCTCAGGCGCCTGGATGAGAAAAATCCGAAATCCGAAATTCGAAATCCGAAACAAACTCGAAATTCGAACACGAAAACAAATGCAATTGGTCACATGGACTCGCCTGAAAGCAAACCGTATGACCTTGAAGAGCGCACCGAGCTATTTGCCAAACGCGTGCGGTCGTTTGTGAGGCGACTTCCGCGAACGATCTGTAAATTCGAAGATGTGAAACAATTGGTGAGGGCTTCCGGCTCAGTTGGAGCCAATTACATCGAAGCGAATGAATCGCTTGGGAAGAGGGACTTTCAGATGCGAGTAAAGATAGCTCGCAAAGAAGCCAAGGAAACACGCTACTGGCTTCGGCTGGTGGATACGAATGAGAATGTTGAACTCGAAGGCGAACGGCAATTGTTGATTCAGGAGAGCACCGAGTTGATGAACATACTCGCTGCGATCCTGCGAAAGTCGATATAGCGTAGTTGTTTTTTTCCGTTTGTTTCGAGATTCGGATTTCGGATTTGTTTCGGATTTCGAATTACGGATTTCGGATTTTCCTAAATGCAAGCACTATTTCTCAATCCCGGATTCCTGCTCATCGCAGTGATTCTGATCAGCGTGCCGATCATCATCCACCTGATCAATCGCATGCGCTTCAAGCGCATTCGCTGGGCGGCGATGGAGTTCCTGCTCAAGGCGCAGAAGCGCACCCGGCGCCGGCTGATCATCGAACAGCTCCTCCTGCTCGCTTTGCGCTGCCTGCTCGTCGGCCTGGTCGGCCTGTTGGTGGTGCAGTTCGTCGGCTGCGGCGATACCGAAATCGGCAAGCCCAACCTGCATTTGGTGCTCCTGGATGACACCGTCAGCATGCAGGATCAATGGACGCAGGATGGCGTCAAGAAGAGCGCGTTCGATGTCGCCAAGAACGACATCCTCATCAAGAAAATCACCAAGGGGCTGTCGCTGACCAAGACCAGCGACCAGCTTGTCCTGCTGCCGTTGTCGCGCGTCGGCGAAGATGGCTACGACGGCGAGCTGTTCGAGAAACTGAACGATCCGGACAAGCTCAAGGAAGCCAACCTGTTTATCAGCGAACTGCAGCCGACGATGATGCACGTTAACATGCTGCAGGCGTTCGCCAAGGCCAAGGCCAAGATGGCGAGCTACCCCGAAAGCCAGGTGACGCTGCATGTCCTGTCGGACTTCCGCCATGTCGACTGGAGCTCCGCCCGTGCGGAGGCGGTGATGAAGGAGCTGAACGGGCTGGTGCAATCGCAGAAGGGAATCAAGATTCGTCTGATCGACACCGTGCAGCCGGTGCGGGCCGCCAATCAGGGCGGTTTTCCGCCGTCGAGCGACAACATCGGCATCGTCGATTTCCGGCCCAGCACGCGCATCATCGGCTCCAACATGCCGGTGCAGTTCACGGTCGCCATCAAGAATTTTTCCAGTAAGCAGATGGAAGTGCATCTGGCGGCCCGCAACGAGAACATGGGCAAGGAAATGCTCGATGTGAACTTCAATCCGCAAAACCCGATCAAGCTGATGCCGTCGTCGATCACCAATGTCAGCTTCGAGCAACGCTTCATCCCGGACAAGGCGAATGAAACCTATTTCGCTCACGTATCGGTTCGGCTCGAGAACGCCGCCAAGCAGGCTCTGGGCAACGACGGTCTGCTCGCGGATAACACCCGGCACGCCGTGGTCGAGGTGCGCGACAAGGTGCCGATCCTCGTCGTCGATGGCGATGGGGCCAAGGGCCGCGAGGAAAGCAAGGATTCGTTCTTCATCCAGCGCAGCCTGATCTCGGTCCCTGGCTCGAGCTATCAGGTGGTTTTCGCCGATGAGCTGCCTGGCACGGGCAACAACCCGCTCAAGGCGCTCGAGCGGCCGGACCTCAACAAGTACCCGACCATCTTCATGCTCAATGTGGGGCCGATGTCGCCCAAGCAGGTCGCCAATCTCGAGAACTACGTGAAGGAAGGGGGCGGCGTCGCCTTCTACATGGGGCCGAACGCCAATGGCAACGGCAAGTGGTACACCGACAAGCTCTACCGCGACGGCAAGGGAGTCTTCCCGGCGCCGCTGCGCGAATTCTGCTATCCGCCTCTCACGGAAAAAGAGTTGACGCCGAACGACACGGGGGACACTTATCAACTTCTCATTCGCGACGAGAAGTTTCCCGAGGCGAGCAAGACGCCGATCTTCGGCATGATGTTCCAGGAGCCCAAGCACAAGGACCCGCTCCGCTTCCTGCCGATCCGGCGCTACTTCAAGATCAACGAAGGGCAATGGAAACCGGACCCGGGCCGCGTGTTCGAGCTGGCGACCTTGCCCAACGACTCCCAGGCGATCAACTTCTCGCAAGATGTCGCCACCATGACCGTTCAGCCGGCAACCAGCTACAAGGCGATCCTGGAGAACAAGGAGCTGGTCAAGTATCGCGACACGCTGAAAAGCTACGTGACCAAGATCGAGACGCTGGTCAAGCCGGGCTCCGAGGCTAAGGCCTACCAGGTTGCCCAGCAGATCGACGCCCTCTTCAACGACAAGGGCGCGGTCAACATGACCGATTTCTGGGCCAACGGCGATCCCGATGTGCAGACACTGCGACGCGACCTGAAAAACCTGCGCGAGCGCGTCAACTACGGCGATCCGTTCATCATCACGCAGAACTTCGGCAAAGGCAAAGTCGTGGCGGTCCTGTCCACCGCGGGCAAGGACTGGAATGACTGGGGCGGCGGCTCGGGCGCGCAGGTGCTCTATCCGATGTTCATCTGGGAACTGCAGAATTACCTGTCCAGCCAGGGAAGCGAGGCGAACCTGGCCGTCGGCCAGGACATCGACCTGGCGCTCGATGCCGAGCTGTTCCGGAACGTCAAGCTGAAGCTGGTCCGCGATTTCCGCAAACCCTCCGAGGACAAGCCCGCGGCTTCGGTGAAGGTCAGCGAGACGGTCCCGAATGAACACGACGGCCTCCTGCACTTCAAGATGACGAAGAATACCCAGCCTGGCGTATACATCTCCAGGCTTGTCGATGACAACGCCCCGGACAAGACGCTCGCGGTCTACGCTCATGCCTTCAACGTGGACACCGAGCGCGAAGGGGATCTGCAACGCGTTGGCTCGGACGAGATCGATCGCGATCTCGACATCCGGCCCGGCAATAATCAGGTCAAGTTCGGTGGCATCGGCATGGACGATCGCGAGCTCGTCGGCCGGGTCAACAATCTGTCCGAATCGCCCTGGTTGTTTTTGCTTTTCCTGATCGTCCTGGTGGCTGAGCAGGCCCTTGCGGTCCATCTCAGCTTCCACACGCGCGAGGGGGACGACAACCTGGCGCCCGCAGGTTCCGGTGGCAGCAAGGGTACGGTTTAAGATGTCGGGAGGGCGAGGCTCCTGCCGAGCCGTGAA
>DASRSQ010000942.1:0-3120 GCA_035656475.1 Gemmataceae bacterium
ATCGAGACAGCGAACGATTTCCCCGGCGATGAGGAACCAGCGCCGCCGCCGGCAGTCCCCGTCCCGCCGGTGCGCGTCGAGACTGCGAAACCTGTCGAAGCGAAGAAACCCGAACCGCCGCCGAAACCGAAGCCGGTCGAAGCGAAGAAGCCGATTCCCAAGGTGGAGCCTCCGAAGCGCAAGCCGGTGCCGAAGCCGATCGAGCCGCCGAAGCCTAGCGAGCCCGCGCCGCCTGCCGACGAGTTTCCGGACGACTTCCCCGGCGACGATGAACCTGCCGCTGAGGCCTCGGCGGCTCCCGCGACCGAGGCGTGGCAGCCGGAGGCATGGGACGCGCTCCCCGTGCGCGACAGCGTTGCGCCGACCGCGACTCGTGGTGCAGGCGGCTCGCCTGCACATCCCGAGCAGGGACAGGATCGTGCAGGCGAAACCACACCACCCACTCCTGAGAAGGCTGTGCGATCCCCGCGCCGCTGGGCGCCGCTCGTCATCGGCGCGATGCTGGCCATCCTCGGCATTGTCGCGTTGATCGGTTGGCGCAGCATCAGCCAGAGCATTGCCAGCAATGAGAAAGAACGCTTCGATGCCGCCAAGGCACTCTACGACAAGCGTGAATTCGCCGACGCCTCGGCCGCCTTGCAAAAAATGCATCGTGACTTCCCCGACAGCATCGATAGCAAGAAATACCGCTTCCTCGCCGAGCTGAGCGACGTGCGCGAAGCTGTCTATCGATACCATGAATCGCCCGATGAATTGAGCAAGTCGCTGCAGCGCGTGCTGCAATTCGCCACGGTCTACAAGGACGATCCGCTCCTGCGGAAGCGAGAATCGGACGTCTGGGAAACCCTCGACGACCTCGCCCGGCAATTGACGAAAGCCGCCGAGTCGGACAAGTCATCGCCACAACTCGCCCAGGCCAGGCGAGCCTGGAGTGAGGCGAAGCGGTTCCAGCCGCCGCCGAACAAGAGCAAGTCGGAGCGCGAGCGGACGTTCGAGGAGGACTGGGCGCGCATCGACAAGATGCTCGCGGAGCACCACGAACGCGAACGCGTCATTGCGACCATCAAGAAGCACATCGAAAAGGCCACGGCCGCCGGCGTGCAGGAATCGCTGTTGCTCGCGGAGAAGACGAAGCGCACCAGCGAAAGCGAGATTCGCGGCCTGCTGAACGACCTGTTCAAGGCCCAGCGCGAGCAAGTCGTCTTTGAACCCGCCTCGCTGGACAGTAAGCAAAACGTGGCAGCCGAGGACGACCTGCCGAGTTTGAGCATAACGCCAACCGTCGCCTTCACGCGGCCGGTTGCCGTATCGGGGCCGCTGGTGCTCGCCCTGGCGCGCGGCGTGCTCTATGCCCTCGAGCCGACGAAAGGCGAACTGCGCTGGGCACGGCGCGTCGGCATCGACACGCACGTGCTGCCCCTGCGAGTGCCGGCCGACGCGATCACGCCGGAGTTGTTGCTGGTGTTGTCGTCGGATCAGCGCAGCCTGTCCGCGGTGATCGCGGACACGGGGGAGACGTTTTGGCAGACGCCGTTGTCGGGCGCTTGCCTGGGTACGCCGGTGCTGGTGGATCGGCAGGTTCTCGTCGCGACCGTGGGGGGCCGGATCGATGAGATCGAGATTGCCGAAGGCCGCCGGCTTGGCTCCTATGAAGTCGGCCAGCCATTGCCTCTGGGTGGCATTCGGCAGCCGGGGACGCCCTTGGTTTACTTCCCGGGGGATGAGTTTTGCCTGTACGCGTTTGATATTACGAAAAGATCCTGTACGAACATTCTCTATACGCGCCATCGCGCTGGCACGCTGCCGGGACTGCCGACGTTCGTGCGCGCGGGCAAGCAGAGTCTTCTGCTCTGGAGCGAGCGGCGCGGACCGGGGCAGGCCGAGATCAAGCCCTACGCGCTGCCGCTCACGGAGCCCGAGCAAGCGCCGATCAAGCCGCGCATCGCGATTGACGGCCTGTCGGCATCGCCGTCGCTGCTCGGCGATCGGCTCTCCGTCCTGAGCGAGACCGGCATGCTCTCGCTGTGGAGCTATCACCAGAAGGGGACGCGCGATCCGCTGCTGTTCCCGCTGCTCAAGCATGACTTCGCGCTCGAGGCCAGCAAGCGTCCGGGGCGTTGTGAGGTGGTGCATGGGGACGCCGACAACCTGTGGGCGCTGACGCATGGCCACCTCCACCGCATCGAGCTGGCGTTCGATTCGAAACGCGGCCCGGATCTTGTTGCTCGCTGGACCCAGCCCGTGAAACTTGGCAACCTGCTGCACGCCGCCCAAGCGGCGCGCGAGCCTGATGGCACCCATGTTCTCTTCTTGACCACGCAGGCCGAAGATCATCCGACGTGCCTCTGCAGCGCGATTGATGCCAACGCTGGCAAGATCCTCTGGCAACGCCAGCTCGGCGCCATCCCGCAAGACGCGCCGCAGATTGTCGACACTCACGTCGTCCTGCCCGAGTCGCTTGGCTTGCTGCGCATCGCGATCGGCAAATCCGACAAGCGCTGGACCTCTGCCGGCGACTGGCTGCTGCAAGAATCGTGGCGCGGCGCCAATCACACGCTGCTGACGACGCCTAACTCCATCGTTCGCCTGAGCTGGGCAACCGGCGACAAAAAGCTGCGCGTCCAGATTGGATCCGACAAGCTTCGCGCGCTAGATGTCGAGCTCCCCGCGCCGCCGCATGGTACGCCTGCCATCATCGATCAGCATCTGCTCCTACCGCTGTACAACGGCATCATCGCCCGTATCGATCTGCAGACCGGCAGCCTGGTCAACGGGCCTGACTGGCGAGCCGTTGGCGCCGAGGACCAGTCGCTCGGCCATATCCTTCCGCTCACCACGTCCGACTTCATTGCCACCGACGGCTCGCGCGGCCTGCAGCGCATCAGCACCGACGGCAAAGCGTGGGACAAGCGCGCGTCGGCCCAGCTCGCGTTTCGCATCACGGCCGCCCCGGTGCTCGTGAGCGATGGGGGCAAGCCGGGCATCTGCGTCGCCGATGCCTCCGACACGCTAACGCTGCTCGATGCGGATCGCCTTACAGTGTTGCGGCGCTGGCCAATTGCGGGCAAGATCACGGCGGGCCCGTTCCTGCGCGCCGGCAGGATCGGCTGCATTGTTGCC
>DASRSQ010000943.1:0-1765 GCA_035656475.1 Gemmataceae bacterium
ATTTCGACGAGATGGCGCAAGCCCATCCACTAATCGAGTGGCGCAATAATCGACTCATCGAACCGGCCATCCTCTGGCGCACGCAATTCACTCAACCGGTGATCGCACGGCCCACCGATTACTACGTTTCAGTCGATCCGCGTCTGTCGCTGTTCAACAAGTTCGATCCGCCCACGGTGCCAACGCACGAGGGAGTGTTCGTCATCGAACCGGCCGCCAACGTGCAGAATCGGGTGATTTTCGTGCACTCATGGCTGGGCAACCACTACTATTTGGGAGACCGCCGTCGTATCGCCTTTTTTCAGCAGGAACCAGACTTGTTCGCGCCAGGCCATCAGTTCAATGGCATCGGCCGCTTCCTTCTGCTCCGCATCGATAAACCTTCGCCGAAAATCTACCTCCGCGTCGCGGCGACGCGCACCTTGGTTACGGGCCGCACCGCGTGGAATCCGCGGGCGGTCATCCGAGCCGCTTCCGACATGCCACTCGGTGCCGTCGGCAACGGGGCATTTAATTTGATCGTTGGTCCACTTACGCCCGAGAAGTTCGACGGCATCAGTTATGTCGCGCTCGATTTCGCGGAATATCCTGAGCAGCTGATCGATTATCGACCAGGCTTAAAGAAGCTTTATCACCAAAGCGTAGCGCTCGACTATCGTCGCCTGCTCGGATGGGCGCGCGATATCTCGGCGCTAAGTGAAACGGAATATGGCAACCTCCATCGTCCGCGTGCGGTAGGAAAGTTCCCAGAGGATCTGGCGCTGGCACGGGATCTCGAATTTTCCGGCGCATACGAAGATGGCTGGCTGTCTCCGCATGCCCGTTTCGTCATCGACGGCGCAAAGAAAGGAGAACTCATACGTTTTCGCGGCTATGTCCCGTTAATCGAGGGCCAGCCGATCGGCTCCGGCGTCGTCAAGTTCACGATCAATGGCAAAATCGTGGGTGAGGCATCGATGTCGCGGGGCCAGTTCGACTGGTTGTTGCCCGTAACTGAGAGCGAGGCGACGGATGTGAACCTCGAGTTTTCGGCAATCGGAACCTTGGCGGGCCGAGATCGCCGTCCCGTCGCAGCTAAGCTCGACTATCTCGGTCTCGTGAATCCGGGTCCCGTGATCGATTCGAACTACGACGACTCTCATGAGGCGCGGCTGGCGGCGACTGGCATTGATCACGACGGCTGGATGCGTGGTTCGGCAACACTTGTCCTGCCGCCGAGCGATAAAGCAATCGACGTATTTCTGCAGTTTGAATGCCCTGTTCTCGGCCACGGTGAAACCACAGGGAATCTGCAGCTACAGGTCACAGGAACGAAGATCATGGCCGACACGGCATTGACGCCCGGTCACCGGCCGGCCGTAACGCTACATTTGCCGGCGTCGCACGAAATGCGCAAAATCGAATTCCATGCTTCAAACGAATTCACGTTGCCTGCACCCGATTCGCGGCAACGCGCCGTGCGCCTGGTCCATCTTCGCGTCGCTCCCGCTTCGACGCCATGACTAGTTCCGCTGCAAGTTCCGCCGAAAAACGAGGCCCCGTCGTCTTTATCAAGGTAGATACGCTGGGCGATTTGGTGCTGTTCGCTCCTACCCTGAACACGATTCGCGATGCTTGGCCCCAAAGGCGGTTGATCGTGCTCATTCGGCAAGCGTACGCTGACATCGCACCTCGTCTCGCCGCGGGCATTGAATGGATCACCACCACGATCGACCCCTTTGGGCACGGTCCATCCGAGGAAGCGGAAGAATTCGCGCGTCTGCGG
>DASRSQ010000944.1:0-3676 GCA_035656475.1 Gemmataceae bacterium
GCAACGGCGTGGTGTTTTTCGGCGACCCGCAAACGCTACCGATGCTGGATAAAAAGAAGTGATGCGTCGACCACCTTGTTCCCACGCTCCGCGTGGGAACGCACTGCTTCGCGACGCTCCTGCGTTGCGGACAGCATCTCATGCAGAAGCTTCATGTCATCGCAAGACATCCGGTGCGCACCGCAGGAGCGGCGCGAAGAAGTGCGTTCCCCACGCAGAGAGCGTGGGAACGAGAAGGAGAATGAGCATGTGGACCGTCTGTGCGTGTCTCTTCCTCGCCGCTCAGCCCGGCGCCGACTGGCAGAAGGAAGAAGCCGTCCATCTGAAAAACATCAAACAGGTAACGCACGACTACATCCGCGCCGGCGAGGGCTACTTCTCCCCCGATGGCTCGAAGATCATCTTCCAGGCCGAGGAGAAAGGCGAGAACCCGTTCTATCAAATGTTCGTGATGGACCTGAAAACCGGCGCCGCGCGCCGCGTCAGCCCCGGCGTCGGCAAGACCACCTGCGGCTTCTTTCATCCCAAGCTCGACAAGATCATCTTCGCCTCCAGCCATCTCGATCCCGACGCCAAGAAGCATTACGAGCCCGAGTTCAAGGCGCGTGCCGAGGAGAAGGCAAGCAAGAAACGCCGACGCTATGTCTGGGATTTCGATCCCTACATGGAAATCTTCGAATCCAACCTTGACGGCTCGTTCCTCGTACGCCTGACCAAGTCCAAGGGCTATGACGCCGAGGGCTCCTATTCGCCCGATGGCAAGCAAATCGTCTTCTGCTCGAACCGCTCCGGCGAGAAGAATCTCGAACTCTACATCATGAACGCCGACGGCTCCGACGTCCGCCAGCTCACGCACGCGCCCGGCTGCTACAACGGCGGCCCGTTCTTCTCTCCCGACGGCAAGAAGGTCATCTTCCGCAGCGACCGCAAGAAGAAAGACCACCTCCAGCTCTACGTCATCAACGCCGACGGCACCGGCGAGAAGGCCCTGACCGACGACGAAAACTGGGTCTTCTGGGCCCCCTACTGGTACAAGGACGGCAAGCACATCATCTACACCGCCGCGGACCATTCCAACCCGCTGGCCCGGCCGAACTATGACCTCTACTGGATGAACATCGACACGCTGAAGAAGGTGCGGCTGACGTTCGCGCCGGGCGCCGACGTATTGCCGGTGTTCAGCCCGGACTATGCGAAGGTGATGTGGACCTCGAACCGCGACGGCCGTTCGCCGACGCAACTCTATATCGCGGATTTCACGGCGCCGAAGCAAAAGTGACGGCCGGCATTTCTCGTTCCCAGGCAGAGCCTGGGAACGAGGCGCAGCACAAAGTTCACGGCATCGGGCCGGCTTTCAACGTCGGCCGGGGCGGGTAGCGGTAGGCCTCGAGCTCGGCGGGAAAGTTCTGCGGGTCGTTCGCGAAGTTGCGGTTGAGCGACCTGGCAACCATCTCGCGAACCTCCTGGTTCACCTTCCAGAAATGCTTGTACCCCTGCAGCTCATCCAGGAGCGGCAAATCCTTCTTGCTCCCCTTGAACGCGACCTTGGCGTCGATTTTCTCGATGTTGCCGATCACCGCGAGAAATTCCTTGTTGGATGCCGCCGGTTCGTCCTTGAAGGCCAGCGCGATCGGATGGCCAAGCCGGCCGACGAAGCGATAGGCCGGAATCTTCTGCTCGGGTTTGGCGAGGTTGGCGAAGAACTTCTCGGCGTCGTCGGGGCGGCGCGCCCGGATGTAGAACATGCCGAGGTTGAACGCGTTCTGCATGCCGGCGCTGAGCTGCAACTCCGTCGTTGGCTCGCTGCACTCCTCGACGCGCCGCAGCAAGTCACTCTCGCCCGCCTTCTGGTTCACGATCTTCTTCCCATCCTCCGGCGGCGCGGGGATCACCAGCGGATCCTTCGGCGGCGCCACCTCGCGATGATTGTGCTGCCAGCCTATCGCCATTCCGCCGGCCAGCGCCAGGACCACGAAGCCCACCGCCAGCCAGCGCGGGATCCAGCGGGTCGGCGCCGCATCGCCGGGCCAGGTCTTGGTCGCCAGGTTGCGCGAATCGGTGCCGAGAAACGAGGATGAAATCGACACGGCCGACACCACGCCGAGGTTGAGCCCCTCACGCAGACGATTGATGTCGCGCACGATTTCGCCGGCACTTTGATAGCGATCCGCCGGCTTCTTCGCCATCATCTTGTGCACGATCGCGAACAAATCCGCCGGCAGATCGGGACGCACCTCGCTCAAGGGCTGCGGCTCGACGTGCACGTGCTGATACGCAACATCGACCGGCGAGTTCCCCTTGAACGGCGGCGTCCCCGCGAACATGTGATAGCACGTCACGCCAAACGAATAGATGTCGGTGCGCGAATCGACCGTGCGCCGTTCGACTTGCTCGGGACTCATGTAGAGCGGCGTCCCCATGGTCACCTGGCTCTGCGTGAGCGAAAGCTGTTCGCCGCCCGAATCTTCGCGCCAGCGCGACAGGCCGAAGTCGGCGACCTTCACCTCCCCCTTCTTCGTGAGCAAAATGTTCTCGGGCTTGATATCGCGATGGATGATGCCCAACTCGCCAGCCCGCTGCAGCGCGGCGGCCACCTGCATCATGATGTGCAGACCGAGCGATAGCTCCGGCGGCCCCTTTTTCTCGATGAACTCGCGCAGGTTGCGTCCCTCGACGTATTCGAGCGCGAGGTAGTGGACGCCGTTGGCCTGGCCGATGGTGTAGATCTGGACGATGTTGGCGTGTGTGGCGCGGGCGACATTCTCCGCTTCCGCGGTGAAGCGGCGCAGCGACCGTTCGTTGGCGGCCAGCTCGGGATTGAGCACCTTGAGGGCGACCTTGCGTTTGAGCGTCGTCTGCTCGGCGAGATAGACCTGCCCCATGCCGCCGCGGCCGATGCGATGCATGAGGCGAAATTCGCCCAGCACCTGCCCGGTCCAGTCGACCTCGTCAGGCGGCGTCGATGCAACGGGGTTGGATTTCGCGTCGTCCATCGCGCCAGGCGGCTCCTGTCGCCGATTCTCGTTCCCAGGTTCTATCTCGCGGTTCTGCGCCTTCCGCGAGGTTTCACTCACAGCAGTTCTCCGCTGGCAACTGTGTCAGTCTAGAGAACCCGCATGGGTCCTGCCGGGAATTCTCCGATCCAACCCACTCGCCAATATCCTTGATCATACCACGCAATAGGTCAGACCGTGACGACTCTCCGATGACCCAGACAAGTCGACTTGTGGACCGTTCCACCCGGCCACGGTAATATGGCCCTACGGCAACCGCCATACTATTCGCAGGCGAATCCACGTGACAGTCGAATTGCAACTCGAAGAAGTCGGCAAGACGTTTGCCTCCTCGCGGCGAGCAGTCGACCAGGTTACCTTCACCGTTACCCCGGGCGAATATCTCGCGATCATCGGCCCGTCTGGCTGCGGCAAGACGACGCTGCTTCGCCTCATCGCCGGCCTCGACACGCCGAGCGAAGGTACGATTCGCATCGGCGGACAAGTCGTCAACGACACGCCCAGCCATCGCCGTGATGTCGCGATGATGTTTCAGCGCCCCGCACTGACACCGACACAATCGATTCGGCAAAACCTGCGCTGGGCGTGGTCGCTGCGCGATTCGTTCGCCGGCGTGCGTCGCTGGTTTGGCGGTGAGCGTCAGCATGAAGTCGAGTTGCGGG
>DASRSQ010000945.1:0-4786 GCA_035656475.1 Gemmataceae bacterium
GGCGCCCGGTTGGGGCTGCAGCAATTCCTGCGAAGGCGAGCAATCGATGCAATAGACGAAGGCGCCAAACAGAACCGCGGCGACGGCAAGGCGGGCACACTGCGCGAACATGCGAATTTCTCCGGTACCATTCAGCCAATCCAGCCGAACGCTTGTAGCTTTCGCCGCGAAGAAATGCAAGTTCAGCAAGATCCCTCGTTCCCAGGCAGAGCCTGGGAACGAGAGGCACTAATTCCTTGCCCTCACTTCTATTTCGTCGTGAATTGCCATTCCTGGCGCCATTCGCTGCCAGAAATGATGGCGGCGACCGTGACGGTATAGGACTCGCCTGCGCGAAGCGGGGCGAGGGGATGAACGCCGACTGCGTTGCGCTGGAACTTTTCGTTGAGTGGCATTTCGGGGGAAGTGACAGCGATGGGGATGTCATTGCCGGCGGCGTCCTTGAGGACGGCCACGGCTTTTTTGGGAAGGAGCTGACGCGGGAAGACGACGCTGATGGGGAAGCCTGGCGAGCCGGCGGCGCCTTCGATGCGGTCAAAGCCGACCGCGGGGACGTCGCGCTGGTTCGGGGCCGGATAGATGAGGATGCGGTCATCGCCGCGGCCGCCGTTGAGGTCGAGGACGCAGCGCCAGCCGCGGCCGATGTCGTGGGCGCAGCCGAAGCCGACGCGTTGCAGGGTCGGATCGAGCAGGAAGGTGCGGCGGCTGAACGTCGCCATCACGTCATCGATCTGAAAGATGGGCGTCGGAGCATTGGTGAAGACATCGGACTGGCGGGCGGCACGCATGCCTTCGAGCGTGTACCCGGGCAGCAGCGGATCCTCATCGTTGGGAGAGGATTTATTGTTGGCAAGGGTGAGCGCGTTGCTGGCAAGGTACTCGGCATGGAGCTGGCAGCCGCGGCCGAGCTTGTCGTCGGGCGTGACGGCGCTCAGGCCGGCGAGCGCGCGATAATGGTTGATGCGCTGGAAGACGAGATCGCGCGCCTGGCTCGCGGTCGTGCCGACCCCGCCGGTGGTGAACTTCCAGCGCTTTTCCCACGCCTTGCCTGCGAGCTGGCCATGCACGTGAATGTTGAACGTCGCGTTCGGTGGCAGCGGGGCTTTCGGGATCAGACAGACCGTGGTCCCCTGGCGTTTCGCATGAATCGGATTGGCGACCTTCTCCGGCGACGAAAACCAGCAGGGCACCTGTTTGCCTTGCGAATCCGTGATGGTGCCGACCGCGTTCTTGAGCGGGGCCTTGTACGGGAAAACCGCGGTGACCGGGTAGCCTGCCTTGCCCGTCTTGTCCTCCGGAATCGGATTGGGGATTTCGCCGCTGTTGGCGAAGTTGAGCGGCACGTTGGTCTGATTGTCGGCGGGATAGATGACCGGAAACGGGCGGTCGCCCGCCTTGCGGCCCGAGACGTTGAGCAGCGTCACCCAGCCGCCGCGGCGACCGCGGGCACAGGCGAAACCGATGCGCTCGAGGTTGGGCTCGAGGATCGGCACGCGATGGTACAGCGTCGCCATCCAGGCGTCGAGGCCGTCGAGCGGCGCGAAGTCGCCGATCGCGATATCGGAATTCAGGCCGGCCTGCTTTCCCTCCGGCGTCGCCCCCGGCAGCTTCAAATCCTCATCATGGGCGTTGAGTCCTTCCAGCGCGGGATTGCCTTCATTGATGACGAGATAGCGAGCATGTTTCAGGCACGCCTGGCTCATGGTGTTGTCGAGCATCACTGGCTTGAGCCCCGCGGTGGCCCGATACGCATTGACCCGGACCAGCGCCTTGGCCGCCCAGACGCCTTTGCCATCGGCGTCGTCCTCAGTGGTGAATGACCAGGCGAGCTGCCATGGCTGGCCATCGAGTTGAGCGTTTGCCTTCACCTGATAGACGGTATTGGCGTGCAACATCGCCTTCGGAATCAGCGTGACGGTGTTGTGCTGGCGTCTTTCGCGGAATGGGTTCTCGGGGGTCCACACCCAGCCATCGACGTTCGTGCCCTTATCGTCGTGCAACTCGATGCTGGCGGCGGTCACTTTCTTGTTGGCGGGAAACGTGATGGTGATCGGGAAACCGGCAGCGGTCTTGTCGGGCACCTCCGGGCCGACGCCAAACGACATCGGCACGTCGGCCTGGCGAGGCGCCGGATACACGACGACCGGCTCGCCACGGCCACGTACCGGATCGACGACGACGATCCAGTGGCCACCCGTGTTGCGCGTGACGCCAACGCCGATGCTCTGCATCTCCGGGCTGAGCAGCGCGATCCGGCTCAGTAGCCGGCCCATCCAGCGTTCGAGCGCGACCGTCGGCTCGGCGAACGAGACCATCGCGTTGCGTGCCGCTCGCTCGCCGTCTTCAGTGTAGCCCGGTTTCTGCGCGTCTTCTTGATAAACGTTGCTGCCATCTGCCTTCGTCGGCTCGATGTTCCTGGCGAGATACATCGCATGGGCCAGGCACCCGCGGCTGAGATCGTCGTCCATCGCGACGTTCCCCAGCCCCGCGCTCTGGCGATGTCCATTCAGTTGCGCGAGGATCGCATCGGCCCCGGCCTCCGCCCTGGGATCCTGCTTCGGCTGCGGCCTGGCATCGGTCTTCTTCTTGTCGTCCGGCTTCGGGGCATCGTCTTTCTTCGGGCCGCCATCGACTTTCTTCGGCGGGCCTTCGTCCGATTTCTTCGGGTCGTCGGCGACCTTGTCGAGATTAGCCTGGTGCGAGTCGGCAGGCTTCGGATTGAGAATCGCATAGCCGGCGATCAGGACGGCGCCGATCAGCAGACAGACGAGGCCCGCGGCCATGGCGAGCAGCGTGGGATTGAGCGAGCGGCGCGGCGCCGGATTTTCCGCAAGCTGCTTTTTCTCGACGAAGAGCTGACGCACGGTGGCCGCGCGTTGCCATTTGCGATTGCCTTCTTGCAGCAGGAGGTCATCGGGGCCGACTTCGCCGCGGCGGGCGAGCGTTTGCAACTGCTGGAAGGTGTACGGCCCGACCTTCTTCTTGTTGCGAGCGAGGAACCAGCGCGTGGCGGCCGTCGCGGGGACTTCGACGGGTTGCCGGCAGTGCGGACAGAGGACCTGCGCCGCCGTCGGCCCGGCTGGCGCGGTGAAAGATTTTCGGCAATGTGGGCAGGCGTAGCCAGGCATGTTGTGTCCATGGCGTGGCGATGCGTTGTCGTTCCGTTCATTTTGCCACATCAGGGCCGATTTCACGATGGCAAAAATACCGGGGGAATATACTGACACCATCGATATTGATCAAACCCGTTTAGCCCCGCCTCGTAGAGGCGGGCGGACGCGACGCGGTCGGAACTACGAATGTTGTCCGCCCGCCTCTGCCAGGCGGTGCTAAACCGCAACGGTTGTAGGGTGGGTCGAGCGCATGCGAGACCCACCGTCGTGGCAATACGCGAACTGATGCATCGGTGGGTCTCGCGTTGCTCGACCCACCCTACGGCCGCTACGACAATCCATCGTCTTTTTGGAAGGGTAAGCCGCCATGCGCCTCTGCAAACTGCGCTTGACCACGACCGACACTGTCGTCGGCTGGATCGAAGAAAATCACATCCGCATCCTGAAGTCGGCGCGAATCTCCGACATCTTGTATGCTCCCAATCCCGTGGAGGCGCTGCAGCGGGCGGTCAGCCCGCAGAAAACGATCGTGCCGCTCACGCAGGCAAAGTTTCTGGCGCCGATCGACTATCAAGAAGTGTGGGCGGCCGGCGTGACCTACAAGCGCAGCCAGGAGGCCCGCGAACGCGAGTCAGCCGGAGCGGCCCGTTTCTACGACCTCGTCTATTCCGCGCCGCGCCCCGAGCTCTTCTTCAAGGCGCCCCCCTATCGCGTCGCCAATCCGGGTGATCCGGTCCACATTCGCCGCGACAGCAAGTGGAACGTCCCCGAGCCCGAGCTCGCCTTGGTCATCTCGCCCGAGCTGAAACTCGTCGGCTTCACCGTCGGCAACGACATGAGCTCGCGCGATATCGAAGGCGAGAATCCGCTCTACCTGCCGCAGGCCAAGTTCTACGACGGGGCATGCGCCTTGGGTCCATGCATCACCCTCGTGGACGCCATGCCGAAGCCGGACGACATCGCCATTCGGCTCAGCATCGAACGGGCCGGCCAGACCGTGTTCGACGGCACGACCAGCGTGTCGTCGATGAAACGCACCTTCCAGGAATTGATCGATTGGCTCGGCAGGGAGACCAGCTTTCCGCATGGCGCCATCCTGCTCACCGGCACCGGCATCGTCCCGCCCGACGACTTCACCCTCGCCGTCGGCGATATCGTCCACATCGACATCGCCGGCATCGGCCGACTTACCAATCCAGTGGCCATGCGCAAGTGAGTCAGGACGCCCAGGGATTCGGAGTACGCTCATCCCTGGGCTTCCACATCAGCCGCCGGAATAATCGCTACCTTCAGACGCAAATTATCCAGATTCTGTAACCGTTGCAGCTTTGCAATTGACCACTTTTATGCAACGTTTATCATGGAGATACTGACGTTTGGCAGCGTGTCGCCGTTCCCGCTCGCGTCCCATCCAGCAACGCGAGACCTGCGGAATCGGCGACGGGAAGCAGGCAATGGCCACCGGCACCAGTCCTCGCATCGAGGATCTCGCGCATGAACTGTTTCAAGTGGTAACGCAAATCTGCCTCTCCACCCTGCGCGGCCGACGCCGCGCCGGCGACCTCAAAGAGGTCGAGTTCCTCACCCTGTCCCTCCTACAGGCACACGGAACCATGATCGTGGGGGACATCCAGCGCGTGCTCGGCGTGTTGCCGGCCCAGATGTCGCGCGTC
>DASRSQ010000946.1:0-14184 GCA_035656475.1 Gemmataceae bacterium
CGACATCAGCGGCCCCACCGCCGAACCGAAGACGAGCGACGACCCGACGAGAACCTGTGCTTCGCCAACGCGGCGCGGGTCGGCAAGCCGGTCCGTGACCCAGGCGGCACCCGCGACGGCGAACAAGGATTGTGCCAAACCATCGAGCACCTGAATCGCCAGGATTTGCTCGGCGCTCCCCGCGACAGCAATCAGCCCCAATCGCACCGCTGTCGCGCCCCACCCCACGATGAGCAGCGGCTTACGGCCGAATCGATCCGCAAATCGGCCAACGAACCGCACCGCCACCGTCCACGCGATCATGCTCACGACAAAGGCGTAGGAGAGATAGCGATCGGGCGCCTGCAACTTTCGCTTGAGATACAACCCGAGGTAGACGCCGCCGGGAGCATTGGCGACATGAAACAGCACCATCGCCAGGACGAACACCCACAAGATCGGATCGCCAAATCCGCGGCCGGTCGGAGTATGATCGGTCGGCGAGTGATCGTTCGCGGACAGACCAGGACCGCGATCGCCATGAATCAGCAGGGCTGCCACGACCGCGAGCGTCTGCAACACCGCGAGCGGCCACAGGATCGCATCGACGCCGAATTCCTCTGAAAGCACTCCGCCGCCAAACGCCACGAGAATGATGCTGATCGGTTTCCAGAAGCGGAGCGCCCCGAGCGCCTTGCCCACTTCGCCCGGCCCCGCGAAATGGGTCGCCTCCGCGCCCGCCAGACTCTCCATCGTCGCCCGGCAGAACCCGTTCTCGGCGAAGAGCACGACCACCAGGCCCAGGACAATCGTGCCGCCCGCGAACGGCAATAACCATGTCGCGATTGCCAGAATCGTCAGCACCGCGATCAGGAACGGCTTGCGGCGGCCGACATGGTCGGACCAGACCCCTAACGGAAACTGCGCCAGCCCCGCCAGTGCAGCCAGCGTGGACACGATGCCGATCGCACGGTCCGACATGCCCTGCTCGCCGAGATACAGCGGTAGGAATGGCAGCGTGAATCCGATGCCCGACATGGCGAGAAAATACGAGCCATACAGGCCGACGCGATTGCGGAAATCCATGGTGAAGCCTCGTGATTAGCGTTTGAGCGTTCGCGTGGCGAGGCGCGAACGCTCAACGGGAATAGTTACTTTTCCTTCCGCAGGCGTTGCACCTCTCGCAAGAGCTGCTGGACCTGGTCCTCCAGCTCGCGAATGCGCGCATCTCGATCAATTGCTTTGCCCGGCACCGGATTCCGCAATTCCGTGGCCGAGGCCGGACGATCGGGATTCTCGATCGTCTTGTTGGTGCGCAAATTGGTCAGGGTCGAGACTTCCAGCTTCGTTTCACCTTTCTTTCCGGTCTCCCAGTAACCGGTCACGCGCACCTTGTCTCCCTTCACCACGGCATTGGCGAACCGATCCTCCATGTGCGGCGGCCAGTGGACCCAGCGACCGTCGTTCAGGATGAAACCGTCGGTCTCGCCCTTCTTGGCGGTGGTGAATTCCTTCACGCTGCCGTTGGCGGTGATGAACTCCCCGTCGCCGGCGCCGAACTTCTCTCGAGCTTCAAGAGCCGCGGGACCGAACTCGGTTTCGCGCGTCTGGTTCGTGGTCAGGTTCGTCAGGCTTGACACCTCCAGCTTGGTTTCGCCTTTCTTGTCGGTTTCCATCCAGCCGACGACCTTGACCTTATCTCCCTTGTCGATGATGTTGGCGAAGCGATTCTCCAGGTGCGGCGGCCAGTGCACCCACGTGCCGTCGGTGAGCATGACGCCGTCTTTTTCCCCCTTGGGGGCGGTGGTGAATTCGCGCACGGTGCCGCGGACGGTCAGGATCTCCGCGCCCGGCGACGGACCTTTTGCGCCTTTGCCCTTCTTGCCCTGTGCCTGCACATCGAATGAGGCGGTCCAAAGACACGCCACCGCAAAAGCGGGCAGCAACAGGAATCGAACGCCCTTGTACATCGCAGTCTCCTTCCAAAGCTCGTTGCGGATCGCCCTTGAGATGCATCCACAACATTCAGAGAACGATTCAATCGCTCAAGGACGATGCTGACCAAGCAACGCGCAGGCCAATTCCTCGGCGCAAAGATTCTTTGGTCCGAAGTCCCGTTGCAGCACGATGCTGGGAATAAGGAGGCGAGAATGAGGTGAAGAAGAGTCTGCCTGCGCATCGCAAAGTGGGCGGGAGTCTCTCGGTTCACTTGGGAGGAACTCGCTCAATAGTCCTTGGCCATATGAGCACGAATCCCTCGCATGGGGGATTTCTGCCCAGTTGGAAGTGCTATTTCTGCAGTCCGTATTGACGGATCTTGTCGAAGAGTTGTCGGCGACTGATGCCCAGCAGCTGACTTGCCTTGGTCCGGTTCCAGCCCGTCTGTTCCAGAGCGTGCTGAATAGCCCGGCGTTCCGTCTCGGCCAGCATTTCTTTCAGCGACAGGGATTCTGTTGCACTCGCCATTGGCGCGGGCGCCGAAGCGCGAAGCGGCGGGCCGAGGTCGTCGGCCAGGATCGTCTTGCCACGGGCCAGGATGGCGACGCGCGCGAGGGTGTTCTGCAACTGCCGCACGTTGCCCGGCCAGTCCTGTTGGACGAGCCAGTCCACGGCCTCCGGCGCCAGCGACAGGTGCGGCCATTGATATTTGCGGGCCAGCCGCCGGATGAAATGATCCGCGAGCAGCGGAATGTCCTCGCGCCGTGCCCGCAACGGCGGCAACTCGATGGCGACCACGTTGAGCCGATAATGCAGGTCCTCGCGAAATCGGCCCTCCGCGATCATGGCGGGCAGATTGCGATGCGTGGCAGAAACGATGCGAACATCGACGTGCAACGACTCGTTGCCGCCGACGCGCTCGAATTGTCCGGTCTGCAGGACGCGCAGCAGTTTCGCCTGTAGATCGATGTCGAGGTCGCCGACTTCGTCCAGGAACAGCGTCCCGCCATTGGCCTGCTCGAAGCGTCCGGCCCGCCGAGCGACCGCGCCGGTGAAAGCGCCTCGTTCATGGCCGAATAGTTCGCTCTCCAGCAGCGTCGGGCTGAGAGCCACGCAATTGACCTTGATGAACGGCTTCCCCTCGCGTCCGGAATTGCGATGGATGGCGCTCGCTACCAGCTCCTTCCCCGTGCCGCTTTCGCCAAGTATCAGGATCGCCTCGGAACTCGCCGCGACGCGGCCAATCGTCTTGAAAACCTGCAGCATTGCCGGCGCTCGTCCAATCAGCTCCTCGGTGCCATCCTCGGCCTCCATTTCTGCGGCGGTGAGTGCCTGAACCTGCGCCACCAGCGCCCTCTGCGCCAAAGCACGCCGCACGGTAAAGACGACCTCATCGAGATCGAACGGCTTCGTGATGTAATCGAACGCACCGAGCTTCATCGCTTCGATGGCCGCCGAACTGCCTCCCAGCGCGGTGATGACGATGACAGGCAGTTCTTCCCACAGGTCCGCATGATTGCGCAAGACCTCCATGCCATCGCGGACGGGCATGCGCAGGTCGAGCAGGACGAGCGACAATGCAGGATCGCTGAGCGCCTTTTCCGCCTGGGCACCATTGTTCGCTTCGTGAACCTGATAGCCTTCGCTCTCCAGCAACACGCGCAAGTTGCCGCGTATCACCGCGTCATCGTCGGCGACCAGAATGGTTGAGCGATCACGCCCCATGAATTTTGCTCCATTCACCGGACTTCAATCGGGAGCAGGATGCGAAACGTGGCGCCGGGACTATCCTTCGCAACATACTCGATCGTGCCGCCGTGGTTCGTTACAATTTCGCGGCACAGTGCGAGGCCGAGGCCGGTCCCATCAGGACGCGTCGTGAAGAACGGCTCAAAGAGATGCGTGCGCTCCTCTTTGCCGATTCCCGGCCCGGTATCCGCAATGACCAATTCCACCTTGCCGTCGTATTCCGCCGTCGTGCAGGTCAGCGCGCCACCTGAAGGCATTACTTGCATCGCGTTCGTGATGAGATTCAAGAGCACCTGCCCAAGCGCACTCGCGGAGCCTGAGACAGCCGGTAGCCGGTCGCTCAAGCGGATTTCTATCTCGATTCCTTGCTCGCTTGCCTGGGCCCTGACCAGGTTAAGTGTCTCGGTCAGTACGCGGTTGATGTCCACAGGGAGACGCTCCGCATTGTCCACTCGGGAAAACAGCAACAGTCGGCTCACAATGGCGGCCAGCCGATCCACTGCTTGCACGACCGCGGCAAGCGATTCCGACGTGCGGGCGCTGTCCGGCAAGCGTTGCCAAAGCTGCACGGTCGAGCGGATTGCCGCCAACGGATTGCGGACCTCATGCGCCACTCCCGCCAACATTTTGCCCAGCCCGGCGAGATGCTCTGCGTGACGCAATTCATCCCGCAGCCGATCTTGTTCACGGCGTTGCCGCTTGAGCGTGCGCCCCAGGTTCCAGGTCAACACCAGCGACAGCACGACGCCTCCCATCGCCAGGAAGGAGGCTAGCTCCGATTCTCGCAACTGCTTCTCCAGAAGCTCCGGCCCGGTCAGTCGCACCATCACCCACGTGGTCAGGCTCGCCGGCCACGTCTCGCCGACGGGCTCCGTGAAGATGACGACTCGACTCAGTTCGACATCCTCAGTTCGCAGCGAAGCTTCTCCATCGTCCAGAGATTGCTGGGCCTGTCTGCGGATCAACGGCGCCTCGAGCGGCGGCGGCTCGTTCCTCACGAGATTCGAAGGCGCATGCCTGGTCGTCGGATAGGCGTAGCCGCTGAACCGATCATCCAGTGCAAGGAAGAACCCTCCTTCAACCCCTGGATAGTTTTCCAGCACTCTGGCGGCGACTGCGCGCAGCATCTCGTCCAGCTCGTCCCTGTTCGGATCGAGCTTGCCGGGAATGGTGTCCGCCAGTTGCCTCGCCTCGCGCGCCATCTCATGGCTGGCGGCCTGAACGTCATTGCGCGCTTCCAATTCACGTTGCGGCAACGCCAGCGTTGTCCATGTGCTATAGGCAAGGACCGAAAGTGATCCCAGTAACAGCGACACCACGATCACGGTTTGCACACGTGTGCCGATGAGCCCAATCATTCAACAGTCCTCGCGGTGGTTGGCCCAACCCGTGCAAACATCATACCGAAAGTGGCACTTGCTGCTTGGTGAACGCAAGCGTCACTGCAGAGGAATGCGTTTCCGACAATTTGGCTGCTTCTCGTGTCTGCGGCATCGCGGCCGCTTTGCTCGACCTCGCTCCGGTGCACAGTTGAGAAAACCAATGGATTTGAATCCGGCGAAGCATCACTTCGGAACGGCAATCGGCCGTAGAATGGGAATAGATTGCCCTCAGCATTGTTTTCGGCAACGGATAACGTGCGCCCGATGTGTTCCGAGAAATCCTTTTGTGACGCATGATCGCGAATGGTAATGTCTTGGGAAATGTAATGTCCCGCCCTCTTCCCATCATCCGGGGGCACAGATACCGATCGATATCGAACCGCGAACTGGATAGGGCGAGCGCCATGTCAAAACTGACACAATTCTATCTCGGTGAAGGCGTCGATAGCGAAGGCCGCCGCATCGACGAGATCTGGGCCTGGGACGACGACGAGTTGGAAGCCGTCCACGACTACATTCAGTGGCTGTTTCCCACCATGACTCGCAGCGCCTTCAATCCGCACGCACCCATTCCAAGTGAGAGCGACATCGCCGAATTTCGCGCGAGCGCAGCGTTGCGCGATCGGCTGCGACGCTCGTTCCTGCGCTTCCTGCACTTTCTCGGCCTGGCCTTCGTGGACGGCATCGTGGCGCCGCGGAACAACTTCGCCGATCGCGCCGCGGAGGTGTGGACCTATTCCAACCATAACTGGCTGCGCGTGAGCCGGGTCCTCGCAAGTTTGCGATTGCTGGGTCTAGAAACTGAAGCCGACGCGTTCTTCGCCTGGTTGGATCGTGCATACCGCGACGGCGTGATCGGTTCGGGCGACTCCGGTTCACGCAGCGAAGCCGCTGGATCACACCGGCAATGGGCGATTCACGCGGCGGCCAAACCGAGAAAATGACGATTTCCTGTCCGATCAAGGCTGGCGCGGGGATAATCATCCTGTCGGCGAACACGCCTGCACCGCGCATCGCACCAATTATGCGCAATAAACGGACGATAACATGGCGAGCTAGCGTCCGCTGTGCAGTTTGTCCTTTACATTGACGATTTTCGCGATCATACTGGGCATGTCGTAAAGTACGCGCATGTCCGAATTCAGGAACGATCATGGCTTCCGCTGCGGTCCTTGATTTCGCCAAGTTGCTGGCCCCCATCGCCCCGGATAAGCCGACGGGGGCCGACCCGCGCGGGGATCACTCGGGCAACTCGCCGTTCCATCAGATCAAGGACGACCGCCGCAAGGCCACCGAGCTCGAACGCCCGGGCGCCGACGGCGTTCCCGATTGGGCCAGCGTCAAGCAGCTCTGCATCAAGGTCCTGACCGAGCAGGCCAAGGACCTGAGCGTCGCGGCCTACCTCATCGAAGCGCTCGTGCGAACCGACGGTTTCCCCGGCCTGCGCGACGGCGTGCGCCTGGCGCGTGAGCTGGTCGACAAATACTGGGACAACCTGTATCCGCAACCCGATCCGGAAGACCTGGAGCGCGAGAAGGCGCTGAAGGCCATCGCGGCCCCGACGCCGGAGGACAAGGAAGAGCTCAAGAACCTGGCCGAGGAAAACCTCTACACGCGCACCGCGCCGCTCGCCGGGCTGAACGGCGTCGACGCCGAGGGCGTGTTGATTGCGCCAATCGCGCGAGTGCCATTGACGGAGATGACGAGCGTCGGCCGATTCGCGCATGCTCAGTACAATGAAGCCAAGAGTCTGAAGAAAATCGCCGATCCGAAAGTACTGCAACAAAAGATCGACGCCGGCGCGGTGTCGCTCGACAAATATCAGAACGCTGTCGCGGAGACCAAGCCGGAGTTTTTCGTCGCGGTCGTCGAGGACCTGAAGGCTTGCGTGGCCGAGGTGACGAAGCTCGGCGAGGTGCTCGACAAGAAGTGCGATCGCCGCGGTCCGCCGACGACGAACATCCGCAACGCGGTGCAGGCGTGCCTGGAGATCGTGCAGGAAACCGCGCGTGACAAGCTGGCGGTCGCGCAGAAGCCGGCGACGCCTGCCGAGGGCGCAGCCCCAGCAGCAGCGGCGGCCGCGAAACCGGCGGCACAGCCGGGCGTCATCCAGACGCGCGAGCAGGCGCTCGAGAATTTGCTTAAGGTGGCCGATTTCTTCCGCCGCACCGAGCCGCATTCGCCGGTGTCGTACGCTCTGGACCAGGTGGTGCGTTGGGGCCGGATGTCGCTGCCGGAATTGTGGACGGAGCTGATTTCGGACGACGCGCCGCGCAAGAGCGTCTTCAAGCAGGTGGGCATTCGGGCGCCCGACGACAAGGCGGCGCCGAAGAAATGACCCGAGGTGCAGGCGGCTCGCCTGCACGTCGTGGTCAGAGATCGAGCCTTTGACGGTAAGACGTCCAGCGTGCAGGCGAGCCGCCTGCACCACGGGCGATTGCGAATACTGTAAATCACCCCTACGTGAGGTTCCTATGGCATCGGAAAGCACGCAAAAGAAGCTAGAGCGGGTTCGCAAACCGCGCGTCCATATCACCTACGACGTCGAGATCGGCGACGCCACCGTCAAGAAGGAATTGCCCTTCGTCGTCGGCGTCCTCGGTGATTTCTCCGGCAATCCGACCGCGCCGCTCAAGTCGTTGCAGCATCGCAAGTTCATCCAGATCGATCGCGATAACTTCAACGACATCATGGCCAAGATGACCCCCGGCGTGAACCTCAAGGTTGCGAATACCTTGAAGGGGGACGGCAGCGAGCTGTCGGTTCAGCTCAAGTTCAACGGCATGGAAGATTTCGAGCCGGCCGAGATTGCCAAGCAGGTCGAACCGTTGCGAAAGCTGCTCGAGGCCCGCGACAAGCTGCGCGACCTCCTGACGAAGGTCGATCGTTCCGACGAACTCGAAAGCCTGCTGGAGCAGGTTTTGAAGAATACCGAGCAGATCAAGAAACTTTCCTCCGAGCTGGGAACGCAAGCCCCGGCCGCTGATGACAAAGGAGCCAATTCATGAGCGAACCGCAAGCGCAAGCCGGGGCCCCCGCCGCCGCGACGACGACCAAGGCCGAGCCGGGCCTCCTGGATCAGATCATCGACGCGACCAAGATGACGGAACGCCCCGTCGCCCAGGACCTCATCACCAACCTGGTCGACGAAGCCCTCAAGGGCACGATCTCCTGGGACAAGAACGTCACCAAGAGCATCAAGGCCGGCATGGAGGCGATCGATGCGGCGCTGTCGAAGCAGCTCGCCGCCATCATGCATCACCCCGACTTCCAGAAGCTCGAGGGAAGCTGGCGCGGCCTGAATTACCTCGTCATGAACAGCGAGACGAGCACCCAGCTCAAGATCCGCGTGCTCAACGTCTCCAAACGCGAGCTGTTCAAGGACGTCGACCGGGCCGTGGAGTTCGACCAGAGCCAGATTTTCAAGAAGCTCTACGAGAACGAGTTCGGCATGCCGGGCGGCGAACCGTATGGCGCCCTCATCGGCGACTACGAGTTCACCAATCATCCCGAAGACGTTGACCTTTTGAGCAAGATGTCGAATGTCGCCGCCGCCGCGTTCTGCCCGTTCATCTCGGCTGCGTCCCCGTCGCTGTTCGGGTTCGACAACTGGACCGAACTGTCGAAGCCACGCGACATCGAGAAGATTTTTGACACGATCGAGTACACGAAGTGGAAGTCGTACCGCGATTCGGAAGATTCGCGCTTCGTGACGCTCGTGATGCCGCGCGTCCTTTCGCGTCTGCCCTATGGGGCGTCGACGAAGCCGGTCGAGGAGTTCAACTACGAAGAAGTCGAACTCGACGCCAAGGGCAAGCACAAGCCGGTGCCGCACGAGAACTACGCGTGGATGAACGCGTCCTACGTGCTCGGCACTCGCCTCACCGATGCGTTCTCGAAGTACGGCTGGTGCACGGCGATCCGCGGCAAGGAAGGCGGCGGCCTGGTAGAAGGTCTGCCCGCGCACATCTTCACCAGCGACGACGGCGATCCGGATCTCAAGTGCCCGACCGAGATCGGCATCACCGACCGCCGCGAGGCCGAGCTCAGCAAGTGCGGCTTCCTGCCGCTCTGCCATTACAAGAACACCGACTACTCCGTCTTCTTCGGCGCCCAGACCACGCAGAAGCCGAAGAAGTACGAGGGGCCCGACGGCAAGGACGCGACCGCCAACGCCGCCATCTCGGCCCGCTTGCCCTACATCATGGCAACGGCGCGCATCGCCCACTACCTCAAGGTGATGGCCCGCGACTGGATCGGTTCGTTCATGCAGCCGGAAAACTGCGAGGATCGGCTCAACAAGTGGATCAAGAACTACGTTGATTCGAACCCGAACGCGAACCAGGAAATGAAGGCAAAGTTCCCGCTGCGAGCCGCTCGCATCAAGGTGTCGGAGATCCAGGAAAAGCCTGGCTCTTACAACGCGATCGCGTATCTGCAGCCATGGCTGCAGCTCGAAGAACTGACGACCTCACTGCGAATGGTAGCCCGCATTCCGAAGCTGGGTTAAGGTAGCACCAGAAGACCAGGGGCGAGGCGCTCCGAGCCCCTGGGATAATCAACCAAAGTGCTCGCATGCGAATCCGACGCGTCTACATCAAGAAGGCCGGCGGCGAGATCGCGAGCGAACCGTGTTACACCGCGTGGAGGGGATTCTCGCACCTGGGATATCCCCTCGATTTTTTTGAGTGGGACGATCTGCGCGACAAGTGCCTGCCGCTCGATCGACTCACCGTGGTGGTCGGCGGCACCATCACCGTCCACATGGCCCTGCGACAGATCGGCGTGCCCCCGCCCGCTCCGCTCAACATTCCGTCGTCCTTGCTTCCCTTCGCCGGCCGCCGTATCTGGGAGACGACGCTCGGCGACCTGCGAAGGATCGCAATCAGCGAACCGAAATTTGTCAAACCGCTGACGGAGACGAAGTCCTTTCCCGGCAGCGTGATTGCGAGACCCACGACCTTGAGCGCTTGCGACATCTTGACGACGATCTGCCCCTGCAAGAAGCGGAACCGGTGGAATTCGTTGCGGAATGGCGCTATTATGTGCATCGCGGCACCGTTGTCGGAATTGCACACTACAAGGGAGATTGGTCGATCGTACCCGATAGCAGCGTCGTGCGGCGAGCGTTGACCGAATACGCGAATTGCCCTGTCGCCTACTCGCTCGATTTCGGCGTCGCCGCTGACGGACGCTCGCTGCTGGTGGAAGCGAATGACGCCTTCGCGCTCGGAGCTCATGGCATCGACACCGTCGCATATGCCCGAATGCTCGAAGATCGCTGGCTGGAAATCACCGCGGCATGAATCAGCAAACCACAAACACTGTGACCACCACCGTCCTGACGCAAGACGCGCCAGCGCGCCCCGTCATCGCCCCCTCGCCGCCCAGCCTCCTCGACAGCATCCTCGAATCCGCCCCTGCCACATCGTCGCAGTCGCCCGACACCTTCGCGCGTTTTCTCGCGGAACCTTCCCCCGCCCGCGCCATTCGCGACTGGCTCGGCGTCTTGCCCGATCTCCCCGCGGCAGAGTTGAAACGCTACATCGGCATCCGCCTCAATCGCGACATCGCTCGCCTCGACGCCCTGCTCAGCGAGCAGGTCAACGCGATCTTGCATCATCCTGATTTCCAGAAGCTCGAAGCGTCGTGGCGCAGCGTGCGCTTTCTTGTCGAGCAAACGCCCGAAGGGGCCAACGTCAAAATCAAGCTGCTCAACGTCTCGTGGCGCGAGCTGACGCGAGACTTGACCGTGCGGGCCATCGAATTCGATCAGAGCGAGATGTTCCGCAAGGTGTACTCGGACGCGTTCGGCATGCCCGGCGCGGAGCCGTTCAGCGTCCTCATCGGCGACTACGAAATCCGCCACCGCTCGAGCGCCGACTACCCGTACAACGATGTCGAAACGCTGAACGCGATTGCCGGCGTCGCTGCCGCCGCATTCGCGCCATTTATCGCGGCGGCCCATCCATCGCTGATGGAGCTCGGCAGCTTCGCTGAGCTCGAAAAGCCGCTCAACCTGACACAGACGTTTGAACGGCTCGACTATCTCAAGTGGAAGGCGTTCCGCAAGAAGGACGACGCGCGGTTCGTCGGCCTGACGATGCCGCGAGTGCTGGCGCGGCTGCCTTATGTCGACGACAACGCGCGCGTGGACGGCTTCCGCTTCCGCGAGGACGTCAGCGGGCCGGACCGTAGCAATTACCTCTGGGGCAACGCCGCCTACGCCTTCGGCGCGGTGCTGATTCGCACCTTCGCCGACACCGGCTGGCTGGCCGATATTCGCGGCACGCGCCGCGGCGAACTCTCCGGCGGCATCGTCGCCAATCTGCCCACCCACTGCTTCAGCACCGACAAGATCGGCATCGCCCCCAAATGCGCCACCGACGCCATCGTCACCGACGCTCAGGAAAAAGAGCTCGGCACGCTCGGCTTCATTCCGCTCTGCTATTGCCAGGACACCGAGTACTCCGCGTTTTACGGCAATCAGTCGGTGCAGGAGCCGCACGAGTATGATCAGACGTCAGCGACGGTCAACGCGCGAATGTCCGCAATGCTGCAATATACGCTGTGCGCGGCTCGCTTCGCCCATTACATCAAGCTGATGGGCCGCGACCGCATTGGCTCGTTCACGACCGCGACCGAGGTGCGCGATGCATTGCGCCGCTGGCTCTTGACCTATTCCACATCGAACGAGAAACCCGACCCGCGCTATCCGCTGCGCGAGGCACACGTCGAGGTCGAGGAATTGGCGGACAGGCCAGGCAGCTACACGTGCAAACTGTTCCTGCGGCCGCATTATCAGCTCGACCAACTCGCGACCGTTTTGAAGCTCGAAAGCACGCTGGCACCAATCAAGAAGTGATTGCCTGAATATGTACCTGGCGCGGCTAACGGCGCCGCGTGGGATCGCCGAAGAGAAACGTCTCGACATTGCCGCTTGGCCAATCAAGCACCAGCATGCGCTTGAAATGATAGTCCCCGCCGATATTGAAGCCGCGCGCCGGGCCGAGCGACGCCTCGATGGCGCGATGCGTATGTCCGGAAAAGATCAATGGGATCCGCTCGGCATGCCGGGCCAGCAGCGACTCCATCGCCTGGTTGCCCGATAGCGCCTCCCACAGCAATTCGTCAAGCCCCTCTGCGGGGCGAGGCCGCGGGAAGCCAATGCCGCGGAACGCCGGATGATGCGTCATCACGAGCACCTGCTCGGCCTGCGCGAGCGCCTGCGTGACATGCTGCTCCATGACCGCGACAACCTGGGCCGTGAAGCGAACATCGTCGCTCTGCCAGCGCACGAATTTGCCATCGTTATGCCGGCCGCGCGTGAACGCCTTTTTATCGAGATGCCATTGCCAACGCGGCACCTCTGCTTTCATGCGCTCCAGCGACCATGAGTAGTCGTACCAGTTGATCGAGCCAACGATCGCAAGCTTCGCATCGGCGAGTAGCAACGGGCCATGATCGAGATAGTGATACCCATACTGCCGGCACAACTCCGGCAGGTGCCGTTCGTAGACGTTGAACGAATCGCCGCGCGCGTCGTTCTCGGCGACCCAGACATCGTGATTGCCCGGAATCAGGGCCTTGATGCCCGGCAGCTCGCGAAAGAACTCGAGGCACTTGTCAAAATGTTGCTCGGTGCCAATATCGCCGCCGAGCAGGAAGACGTCGGGAGGCTGGGCGCGCAGATGCTCCCGCAGGAGATGCGTCGCCTCGTCGCCGAGGCGATTGTGGCCGAAATGCAGATCGGCGGTGACGGCGATACGCATGAATCTGTCCAACATCCTTGATTTCAACAACGATCATATCACACTGATGTTTGTCTGACCATGGCGTCATCCATTCCTACAATAGGGGCATTCTCTGCCAGTAGCGTCACGTTACCTCCAGGAGTTCGCATGCCTTACAAGATCAGCAAGGTTCCCGCCGGCGACAAAATCTCTATCTCGGGCGGCAAGCTGCAAGTGCCCGATCGTCCGATTGTTCCGTTCATCGAAGGCGATGGTACCGGCGCCGACATCTGGCGTGCTTCGGTGCGCGTCATGGATTCCGCGGTCGAAAAGGCGTACGGGGGCAAGAAAAAGATCGCCTGGATGGAAGTCTATGCCGGCGAGAAGGCGTTCACGCAGCACAACTCCTGGCTACCGGACGAAACCGTCGACGCATTCCGTGAGTTCTTGGTCGGCATCAAGGGCCCGCTCACGACGCCGATCGGCGGCGGCATGCGCTCGCTCAACGTCGCCCTGCGCCAGATGCTCGACCTCTACGTCTGCCTGCGCCCGGTGCGCTGGTTCAAGGGCGTGCCGTCGCCGGTGAAGTCGCCGGACAAGGTCGACATGGTCATCTTCCGCGAGAACACTGAGGACATCTACGCCGGCATCGAATTCGAAGCGGGCTCCGAAGGTTGCAAGAAGTTCCTCGCCCTCTTCAAAGAAGCGTTCCCCAAGGAATTCAGCAAGATTCGCTTTCCCGAAACCAGCGGCATCGGCGTCAAGCCGGTCTCGCGCGACGGGTCCGAACGCCTGATCCGCAGCGCCCTCGAGTACGCGATCGCCAACAAGCGCAAGAGTCTGACGCTCGTGCACAAGGGCAACATCATGAAGTACACCGAAGGCGCCTTCCGCAACTGGGGCTACGCCCTGGCCGAGCGCGAGTTCGGCGACAAGGTCTACACCTGGGAGCAGTGGGAGCGCACCAAGAAGGCGAAGAGCGAGAACGACGCGAACGCCGAGCAGAAGGCCGCCCTTGCCTCGGGAAAGATCCTTATCAAGGACGCAATCGCCGACATCACGCTGCAACAGGTGCTGACGCGTCCTGACGAGTTCGACGTCATCGCCACCATGAACCTCAACGGCGACTACCTCTCCGACGCTCTCGCCGCCCAGGTCGGCGGCATCGGCATCGCGCCGGGCGGCAACATCAATTACCTCACCGGCCACGCCGTCTTTGAGGCGACGCACGGCACCGCCCCCAAGTACGCCAACCTCGACAAGGTCAACCCCGGGTCCGTCGTTCTATCGGGCGAGATGATGCTGCGCTACATGGGCTGGACGGAAGCCGCCGACCTCATCATCAAGGGCATGGACGGCGCTATCGGCTCGAAGACGGTCACCTACGACTTCGCGCGTCTGAT